>JAUZEU010000182.1 GCA_030838885.1 Bryobacterales bacterium
TGAGCGCTCCGGTTCGAGGGTATCGGGCTGATCCCCGTCGCATCAGGCTGATTGCCCAGCGTATTCAGGCCTGCCGTGTCGCCGAGTTGAGTACCATTGAGAGGCGTTCCATCACCAATAGTCACGATTCCGCCAAGCTGCCAGCCGCCCACAACGTTCCCGAGCACGCCCTGGCTGAGCCAGTTCTTGCCGCGGCCGAAGGGGAGTTCATACAAGTAAGACGCAACAAAGCGCCGTCGCTCATCAAACTGTGACAGTCCACGCTCGGCGCGCAGGTTGTAGCTGTTCGAAGGCCACAACGTGTCGCCCGAATTTGTTCGAAGAGCACTGCCGTTATCGATAGCTTTCGCCCATGTGAAGCCCATCGTGTAAGTGAGCCCCCTTGTGAGGCGCTGCGTCAATTTACCGCTTAGTGCGTGGTAGTTGGAATTGACCACGTCGTCCACTTCCTGAATACGACCGTAAGTGGGCCAGGGAGTGCGGGCCGCGACACTCCGCTGATCAGTGGGGCCGCTTTTTGGCACAGGCTGGTTGTAGAGGCGGAAGCGGCTCAGTTTGTGGCCTTCATTGCCGAGATAACCAACCTCCAGAACGATGTTTCCAGCCAACTGGCGTTGTACGTTCAGAAGCCACTGGTTCACATACGGCGTACGCATGTTCTGGATATTTGCGAGGATTTGAGGTGCGGCGAGGCATGTGCCGGTCCAGCCGGTGCATACTGCCTTTTGTGCTTCGAGCGCCCACGGATCGCCCAGAATCGAAGTACGGTTTTCGATGCTGGTGACATAGAGATCGCGACCGGAGATGTTGCGCGCCATATCGAAGACCGCGTTGCCGATATCCTGCACGTAGAAGGTGCCAAATCCTGCGCGAATGCTCCAGCGATCCGTGGGGCTCCAGGCGAGGCCAATGCGCGGCCCAAAGTTATTGTTATCGGAATTGACCAGACCGCGGCCCATGTACTGATCGCCTGCCTGGACTTTTTGCCCGTCAGCAAAGTGGAAATTCAGGCCCTGATAGAATTCGCCGCTGCCCGGGCGCGTGATTATGGGCGGCGGGGCATTGGCGATGATCCCGTTGGCGTCGACGCCCGGGTTGGTCACCTGAGCATTGACGATGGCCCTGTATTTGTCGTGCCAGGTAAAGCCGCTTTCGTAGCGCAGCCCCAGATTCAGGGTCAGCCTGGAGGTTATCTTCCAGTCGTCCTGAAAGTAGCCAGAGAAGGAAGGCCGGCGAAGCATCCCGTTCGCCATGCCTACCACTCGGGCAGCCTGCGCGGGAAGGCCCAGCATGTAATCGGCAAAGATGAAGCCTGTCGCATTGCGATTGGCGGGATCGAAGGTGGATTGCCCATCGAAAATAAACTCGCCCGTTGCTTTCTGGTTGCCGTACTGGTTATAGCGGTCGCGGCGGAATTCGCCTCCTGCTTTGAGAGAGTGCTTGCCGCGGATGATGGAAAGGTTGTCGAGAAACTGAAAGGTGTTATTGCGGGTGATCCAGGGGGTAACACCCCCGAAGCTGGAAATGCCCTGGCCCAGACCCACTGCGGGCGGTCCAAAGGCGAGCGGGCTGGGCGCAAACAGGCCGTTGATGCCCAGGCTCGCCTGCACGTCAGTCGTGCCGGCAAAGTAGCCCGCCAGATCATTATTGAACTGGTTCCACGCAACACGCGCTTCGTTTACCGCGGTGTTGCTGATGATACGCGTGTTGGAAATAACCGCCTGCCTGACCGTGGTTGCGGTGTGCGAACTGTCCGTAAGGAACGATGCAGTAGGAACCTGCAGGTCACTGCCCCAGCTATAGCGACCAAACCAGTTTGAATTCTGACTTTGCAGCCAGTCGATGCGCTGGTTGAACTGGTCCGAGTCAGTGGGAGAAACCGCATTGCGAATGTAGTTGCGGTTCAGCGAAGGTCCCGGCGTGGTCGCCTGCGGAAAATAATTGAGCAACTTCAGAGCGGCTGCATTCAGGCGTGATGTTGGAATAACGTTCCCCGGAAACTGTGTGGCTGAGGTTGCCGTGCCGGAAGCGTTGAAGGTGCGGGTTGCAGGGTCAAAGATGTTGCGGCCCGATGCCGAAAAGTCGCCCGCCCGCATCGCATCCGTCGCAACCGATGTCGCCACCTGAGTCGTGAGGCGATCCCGAAGTTCTTCGAAGTTCGACATGAAGAACAGCTTGTTCCGGCCATTAAAAACTTTGGGCAGAAACACCGGCCCGTTCAGCGTGAAGCCGTAGTCATTGCGCCGGAACGGATTCTTGGAGCCCGTAGATTGTTGCCACTGCCGCGCATCGAAATAAGAGTTACGAAGGAATTCGAAGGCAGTGCCGTGGAAGCTGTTCGTGCCGGCTTTTGTCGTCACATTGATCTGCGATGCGCCGCGGCCAAACTCCGCTGAGTAAACACCAGTCTGAACCTTAAACTCCTGCACAGCGTCAACGGACGGATGCATAATGTACGAGTTGAAATTCGGGTCGGTGTTCTCCACCCCATCCAACGTGTAGTGATTGAACTCAAGGCGCTGCCCCGCAATTGACAGCGATGTCTGGCTTCTGACGCCACCCTGTAAGCCGCCGGATCCGCCAGCGCCACCCTCAGTAGTCACGTTCGGACTTAGCGTGACCAACTGCAGATAATCGCGGCCGTTGAGCGGCAGTTCCACACTGCGCTGGTTATCAATGACGGTACCGATAGACGCCGTCTCGGTAGCGAGTTGAGGGGCGCCACCGGAGACCTCCATTGTTTGGCTGACGTCGCCGACTTCGAGCCGGAAGTCGATGCGGGCCACTCCCCCTACCTGCACTTCGACATCGCTCCGGTTCGTTCCTTTGAAGCCGGCTTTTTCAGCGCGTAAGTTGTAGGTCCCGGGTACGAGGTAGGGCACGGAGTAATTGCCGGATTCGTTACTGGTCGCCTTGCGCGCCTGGTTTGTGGCTACGCTGGTTACAGTCACTTCCACACCGGTAATAACGGCGCCGGTGACGTCACTGACCGATCCGGTAATCTCACCGAATGTCTGAGCGCTCAGATACACGCCGCCAAAAGCCATCAGGCTGATGAACAAAGCAAAACGTCGTAACATGGCAACTCCTTTGCCTATTACTGCTTGTTATTTACTTTCACGACCGAGTAAACAATTTGCTTGCCCGGCTCCACGAAAAACTGGTGGGGCGTGCCGGCCGGAATGTTAATCACATCGCCGGGGCTCAGGTTCTTTCGCACACCGTTTTTGATTGCCGCGCCCTGTATTTCTCCAGGGCCGGTCGTCTTCGGACTTTCGACTTCACCACCCAGAACCAGAGATGCCTCGCCGCTCTGAATGAACATCACGTCCGTCTGGTTCTGATGGACTTCGGCAAGTCCGTTCTTGTCGCGCCGGGACAGCGAAAGCGAGTGTGTCTCGTATTTGGCGCTTTGTGGCGCGCCGGCCTGTGCCGCACCTTTAGGCCAGTAAATGATCCCCTGAGGGTCCGCGCCAAGCAGGAACGCGATGGGAAGGCCGAACAGAAACAACGTTTTTCGGAACATCTATCCTCCGGTTCAGCCATGTCAGGCTGACCGCCAAGATTATCACTTGTTCGGGAGTAATGCAGCGCACCATTCTCCGCTCCAGGGGAGCTTATGTGCTGTTTAAACCGGCTCGTCTTCCATGCCTTTCACAGGCCGCCCTGCGATCTGAACCAGGCTCTTTGCCGCTGGACGGAATGCCTCGCCGAAGTGCTGGTCAATCTCATCCCGCCAACTCATGTAAGGTCCCGGGAAGCCGATCATTTTCCAGCCGGCCATTCCGACGTTACCGCCGTGCAGCGGATCGCAGAACATTCCCTCCACCGTGTGTGTGCGCAGCATCTGAAAGAACAGCGAACGCTCCATTGAAACGAGCCGCTCGTCCTGCTGCGCGGGAGTGAGCGGGAGAAAGTCGCTGAGCAGACCCAGCCCCGCCGTATAGAGTTCGCGGGGATTCTCTTTACCCTGATAGCCATGCTCGCTGACCGATTCGAAAAATGGAGCCTGAATAAAGCGATACTTATCATGGCCGTACGGGCCAGCGAGCTGGCGGTCGATGTAGATGACCACTCCCGCATCCTTTGCGCCGGGTCCGGATTCATCCGCGGGCATTATGCGTTCACATGCGGCTTCGATGATCGCTGCCTGTTTCCCTGTGAAAAACCGCAATGGCACCTGAAGCTTCGTCTGGCCTTCGACAAGACTGCCGCCGATAGCGGCAATCACGGCCGCGCTCACACCCTGAGCGGGGACGGAAATAAAATCGCGGCGAGTCATGCGAGTGCTCCCGGATGTTTCAGATAGCGATCGATCAGCGCATCGGCAGCGCGGTAAGTGGTACCGAGGATAGAGACGGTTGGGTTACCCGACGAGTTCTGCGGGAAGGCGGACGACCCGAGCACCCACAGATTTGAGACCTGCCAGTGTTGCATCCACGGATTGAGCACACTCGTAGCCGGCGACGAACCCATAATCGCGCCGCCCTGGATGTGCGTCGTGTTGTAGTTCGCAGAACTGTATCGCCGGCGGCTCACGGGCGCTGCGAGTTGTTGCCGGCGCTCATCGGACGGGCCCGACTCGGTGTACATTTTCGCTCCGGAGGCGCGAGCGTACGCTTCGGCAATTTGCATTCCTACCCGCTCGCCGAACTCCATTTGCCTGATCTCGTGATCGGTCCAGTCCAGCGTCATCCGAAGCAGAGGATCGCTGTACATGTCTGTGTAAGTCGGGTCAAGATCCATGTAATTCTGTCGCCACGGAAGATGGTCGCCGCGGAAGCTGCAGCCGCCCATCATGCGGTCGTAGAGCCTCACCGACTCACTCTTCCATTTCGATCCCCAGTTGCGCGACGCGATTTGCGGCGGCAAGTGACCAAAAGACAAGATGGGCAGGTCCGCCGCGAGACCGCCCCGCGTGAAAGTGCCACCGCGCAGAATACCGTCAGATGGCTTTATTCCGGCGCTGCCATCGAAGTCTGAAATACGGTACCCGAGGCCGCTGTTATTCATAAACCCGTTCATCCGCTCTTTGGTGACCAGCCATGCGCGCGTTGACGTGATCACCTGGTGCGTCAGATTCTTGCCGAGCAGACCTTTGCTGGTGGCGGGATCGTAAACTTCGCCGATCTTCGAAAGCATCAGCAAGCGCACGTTGTGAGTCGACCAGGCGGAGAGGATGACCACGTCGGCGGGCTGCATCACTTCCTCACCGTGCTCGTCCATGTACGTGATGCCCGCTGCCTTGCCGTCACGACTGACGATGCGGCGCACGCAGGCATTGTTGCGAATGCTGAAGTTCTTTCGCCTGCGCAAAATCGGCATCAGGAC
>JAUZEU010000448.1 GCA_030838885.1 Bryobacterales bacterium
AGTTGCAGCTCACATACGCCAAGGTCACTGCCCCCATCAGCGGGCGCGTCGGTCTGCGACTCGTTGATCCGGGTAATATCATTCGTGCGGCGGATGCCGGCGGCATGCTCGTGATCACACAACTGCAGCCTATCTCGGTGCTGTTCACGATTCCGGAAGATAGTCTGCAGCCCGTCCTGGCCAAGCTGAATCGCGGGGTTCGCCTGCCTGTGGAGGCATGGAACCGTGACAATTCGAAAAAGATTGCGAACGGAACCCTGGTTACAGCCGATAACCAGATTGATCAAACGACAGGTACATCCAGGCTGAAGGCGGTGTTTGAGAACAAAGACAGTGCTCTGTTCCCGAATCAGTTTGTGAACATGCGCCTGCTTGTTGACACTCAGCAGAACCGGATAGTGGTTCAGTCCGTGGCGGTGCAGCACGGACAGCAGGGACCCTTCGTTTTCGTGGTCGGAGACGACTCTAAAGTTGTCATTACCCCGGTACAGACCGGTATAGTGCTCGACAACGACACCACCGCGATCCTGAGCGGCCTCGAAGACGGCACGCCGGTTGTGGTCGACGGTACCGACCGTCTTCAGAACGGGAGTCAGGTGCGGATTCGCAAGCCGGGAGACGATGGTATGGGCGATGCTGGCGGCGGTGGTCGCGGTCGTGGACGGGGCGCCCGTGGCGGCCAGGGCGGAAATGCTTCGGGTCAGGGTGCAGGACGTGGACGGGGAGGTCCCACCCAGTGAGCCCCTCGCGTATTTTCATTCTCCGGCCCGTCGCGACATCGCTGATGATGGCTGGCCTGGTACTGGTCGGTGTCGTTGCATTTAAGCAGTTGCCGGTCTCGGCGTTGCCACAGGTCGACTACCCGACCATTCAGGTCCAGACTTTCTATCCGGGTGCCAGCCCTGAGGTAATGACCTCGTCGGTTACCGCGCCGCTGGAAAAGCAGTTCGGCCAGGTGCCGGGTCTGCAGCAGATGACTTCGACGAGTTCATTCGGAAGCTCGCTGGTCACGCTTCAGTTCGCCCTTGAACTCAACATCGATATCGCGGAACAGGAAGTTCAGGCCGCTATCAACGCGGCCGGGAGTTTTCTGCCTCGCGACCTGCCGAGTCCACCGATTTACAGTAAGACCAACCCGGCTGATGCGCCCATTCTGACCATCGCCATTACCTCTTCAGTGATGCCGCTGCCGAAGATTGAAGAGCTTGCGGAAACCCGCATGGCCCAGCGTATTTCGCAGTTGCAGGGTGTCGGTCTGGTCAGCATCAGCGGCGGCCAGAGGCCAGCGGTTCGGGTGCAGGCGAATCCAACAGCGCTGGCTTCTTACGGGCTCAGCATGGAAACGCTCCGTTCCGCTCTCGCCAGCGCCAACGTGAATGCCGCTAAAGGCAATTTTGATGGTCCGGAACAGTCGTGGACCATCAACAACAACGATCAGTTGCAGTCCGGCAAGGATTACGGGCCTATCGTTATCGCCTATCGAAACGGCGCGCCTGTCCGGCTGCGCGATGTAGCTACCGTAATCGACAGCGCTGAGAATGTCCGTCAGGCGGCATGGGTGAATAAGAACCCGGCCATCATTCTGAACATTCAGCGCCAGCCCGGCACCAACATCATCGGTGTGGTGGATACCATTCAGAAGCTCCTCCCGCAGATACAGGCGTCGCTTCCGGAAACCGTTCATCTGCAAATCATCACGGATCGAACCACCACCATCCGCGCATCTGTGGAAGATGTGGAGTTCGAACTGGTTCTCACCATAGCGCTGGTCGTGATGGTGATCTTCCTGTTCCTTCGCAGCCTCAGCGCCACCATCATCCCCGGCATTGCTGTGCCACTCTCGCTGATCGGTACTTTCGCCGTGATGTACATGCTGGGTTACAGTCTGGACAACCTTTCTCTGATGGCTCTTACGATCTCGACCGGTTTCGTTGTCGACGATGCCATCGTGATGATCGAGAACATCTCGCGTTATCTGGAAATGGGCGACAGCCCGATGGAGGCGGCTCTCAAGGGTTCAGGCGAAATCGGCTTCACCATCGTTTCGCTGACGGTTTCGCTGATTGCCGTACTGATTCCGCTGCTTTTCATGGCGGACATCGTAGGCCGTCTCTTCCGCGAATTCGCAGTCACTCTGGCCGTTACGATTATTCTCTCGGCTTTCGTCTCGCTAACGCTCACGCCGATGATGGCGGCCAGAATTCTGAAGCACAAGCCGGAAAGCGAACAGGGCAGATTCTATCGCTGGTCGGAGTGGGTTTTTGTCAAAACTATCGAGCAGTACGGGAAGATGGTGCGTGTTGTGTTGCGCCATCAGCCCCTCACACTGCTTGTTGCAGCAGCCACTCTCGGGCTAACCGTCTATCTGTTCATGATCGTGCCTAAGGGCTTCTTTCCAGTGCAGGATACGGGCGTGATCCTCGGTATCTCGCAGGCTCCTGAAGCGATATCCTTTACGGCGATGGGCAAACACCAGCAGGAACTGGTAAGCGCCATCCTGACCGATCCTGCGGTTGAAAACGTTACTTCGTTTATCGGCGTGGATGGCACCAACGCCACAATGAACAGCGGGCGCATTCAGATCACTCTGAAGCCTCTCGATCAGCGCGATTCCTCGGCACTGCAGATTATTCGGCGGCTCCAGCCAAAAGTGGACGTAGTAAACGGAATACGCCTGTACATGCAGCCTGTGCAGGATCTCACGGTGGAAGACCGTATCAGCCGAACGCAGTATCAGTACGCGCTGGACGCGCCTCAGAAAGAAATTCTGGACGAGTGGGTCCCGAAAGTTCTCGCGCGTTTGCAGAAAATTCCTGAACTGCGTGACGTCGCCAGCGATCAGCAGAACAACGGCCTCGGAATCAAGGTAGATATCGACCGCGATACCGCCGGGCGTATGGGAATCACGCCGCAGATGATCGACGATACCCTGTACGACGCGTACGGCCAACGTCAGGTCTCCACCATCTTCACGCAGGCGAACCAATATCACGTGGTGCTCGAAGCGGCACCCAACTTCCAGAACGGAATCGATTCGCTGAAAGACCTTCGGATTCAGATCGGTTCCGCGTCTCAAAACCTTGCTTCGACAGTCGCTCTGGCGGGTACGAACAGTGCGCTTACCGGCGCAGCGTCGCAACCGCAGGCGCCGCTCGGCAGCTTCACGCGCGTGACCACGGTACCGATTCCGATCACCATCAACCATCAGGGACAGTTTCCTGTCGTCACTATCTCTTTCAATCTGGCTCCCGGAGCTTCCCTTGGCGCTGCTGTCAACAGTATCCGGGGGGCTGTCAAGGAAATCGGCGTACCCGCGAGCATCGAACCGACCTTCCAGGGCACGGCTTCCGCTTTCGAAAAGTCTCTTGAGAGCGAGCCGGTACTGATCCTGGCGGCGATCGTTACCGTCTATATCGTGCTTGGAGTGCTCTACGAGAGCTATATCCACCCGGTCACGATTCTCTCCACGCTGCCTTCAGCCGGTGTCGGTGCGATTGCCGCCCTTTTGCTGCTGAAGCAGGAACTGGATGTGATTGCTCTTATAGGCATTATTCTTCTGATCGGTATTGTGAAGAAGAACGCCATCATGATGATCGACTTCGCCCTCGAAGCTGAGCGTGTGGAGGGCAAACCGCCGGAAGAGGCGATTTACCAGGCATGCCTGCTTCGGTTCCGGCCCATCATGATGACCACCATGGCTGCGCTTTTGGGCGCGGTACCTTTGGCTTTTGGCTCGGGCGTAGGCTCGGAACTTCGCAAGCCGCTCGGCACCACGATCATCGGCGGCCTGCTGGTCAGTCAGGTGCTAACGCTGTTCACCACTCCTGTCATTTACCTGTGGTTTGGACGAATGGCCGCCTGGGTTGGGCAATTCCGCGGGGCAGCCGAAGTGGCTCCGCAGCCCCATATGGCATATAACGATGAAGCCTAGTAAATGAGTGTGACCCGATGAGTGTTTCGACTCCATTCATTAACAGACCGGTTGCTACAACGCTGCTGACCGTCGCCATGACGCTGGCGGGCGCCATCGCCTACACAATGCTGCCGGTCTCACCGATTCCGCAGGTCGATTTTCCTACCATCTTCGTAAGCGCCTCCCTTCCCGGTGGCAGCCCGGAAGTGATGGCGGCGTCCGTAGCCCCGCCTATCGAAAAGCAGGTCAACCGGTTTGCCGG
>JAUZEU010000218.1 GCA_030838885.1 Bryobacterales bacterium
GCGCGAAATAACGCAAAGAGGGTCAAAGGCCCTGCCATAAGTAGATAGGTTGCCGGCTCGGGGATTCCTCCGCCGAAGCCACCGGTGGTGATAGTCAAGCTTCCGCCGGCGAGCGTCTCAGCGAAACCCGCGCTATCGGTTTCCAACACAATCAACGGGCTGCCCGCGCCAGGAAGAGAAAAGCTGTTGTGAGTAGCGCAGCAATTGTCATCACTGGCGGAACCAGAACCTTCAATTAGCCCGAAGGGAGCGGCCTGCCCAGCAGCGGTTAAAGTAAACGGCGGAGAAACCGCCACGGCTGTTGACGGTATAGGCACTGAACTATAGTAAGCCGACCGATCTTGAGCTCCCGCCAGATACAAAAGGCCGCCTCCGCCGTTAAAGAAGCCTTGAATATCAGAGGTACGCGTGTTGATAGCCGCGATGTCAGCAGGCGAAAGGTCGCATCCACCGCACGTCGACGCAGAGGCAAAAGCGATGGCGCTAAAGCCCGAGAGTGAGAAGGTAGATGCCGAAAAGGCAGTGGGAGTGACAGTTGTAAACTTAATACCCGTCGCCGCCGGATCGATGGTATCCCGGGCCTTGGTGGCCGCCTGTCCTGCGGCCGCCGCTAATTCCGTGCCGCTGTCAACGAACAGAATTGGCGCTGTCGGATCCAGCGAACCTAAGCGAACGAAGTTGATTGCCGACCCCAGAGCATTGCATTGGGCACCTCCGCTGCAATGAAAGTCTAAGTCATGACCAGTAAGATAGATATTACCGGCCACAGAAATTTGCGAACTGGCTAAGAACAAAGCCATGCCGCACAGTGTTTTGATCTCTTTCATATTTCTCCTACGGCATAGCCCACGTTCAACGTTCAGGGAGCTTGCTGTAGAAAGAGTATCGAGCAAAATGTGTCGTCAGTCCAACAAACTTGGCTAGAACACCGTTAGGTTACTGAAATAGCGGTTATAGAACACACACTTACATGCCGTCCAACAAGTTCGGATATTGTCCTTTGGAAAAAAACGTGAAATGAAATACAATTACCTGTAATTTAGACCAAACCGCATCTGAATCCTGTACGGAACGTTCTTGACGAAGCTCTTGGAACGGGCCTCTTATGCGGTTGGCCCGGCAGTCACTCACCCCAAGTCGAGGGAACGACCAATCGGGATGACAGCGCCCGCGAGGCAGAACACGGCAGACAGATGAGGGGAGCTACATGACATCCAGCCGCCGCCCAATCGCAAAGCGCATTGTTCCTGTACACGCCTTCTTATCAGATTTGAGGAAGATACCAGGCGGCTGAGTGGCCATGACATCGTTTTTCCGACGTCTTTCCTATCTTCAGAATCTGCGGTTCCCATCTTCTCCCGATTCAGCTTCATCTGGGTTACCAGCCTTGCGCGACCGCCCAGGGGCGCGGACACCATCTTCAACTCGAATCCAGGCCCGGTGGCAATCTTAGTGCCCCGATCGTCTTGAATCACATACCCGTAAGCGGCAAACTCTTTCACCATTTGATCTTTTCCCTCCCGGTGCCGTCTTCTTTTGCTTTCAGATCCGACGAGACCCTGTCATCGTTGGGAAGTCGGCTTCGGTCGAGTCGGCCCAAGTTAGGTCGCGGCCATCACGGAACATTTTTTCGAAGCGAATTTCCGCTTTGCGGCCCCTACGTGCGACGAGTTGCTCCCGAATCAGGGGAAGCTATTTCCGTTCGTCAATCCACATTCCGAAACTGACAGCCCCCATGGGGAACCACCCGGTGTTGGCCCGATACCCTTCGGCGCAGCGGCAAGAACTCAAGAGTCCCCCAGTCCTGAGATAAGAGTTCCCGTGTAGCAATGTGCCACCGCGCTGGAGGCGGGTGCGATGAAACTCGGCCGGGTGGCTCTGGATGGTACGAAGATGAAGGCCAATGCCAGCAGGCACAAGGCGATGAGTTACGACCGGATGCAGGAGAAAGACAAACAGATCCGTGCCGAAGTAAAACAGTTGCTGGAACAAGCCGAAGCCGCCGACGCGGAAGAAGATGCGCGGCACGGCAGGGACCGGCGCGGCGACGAACTGCCGGAAGAACTGCAGCGGAGGGAGAGCCGGCAAAGAAGATCCGGGAGGCCAAACGCGCACTGGGAGAAAGCGGCGGCAGAGGGAGCCGACCCAAAAGCAGCTGCACCGAAAGAGAAGGATCAGTACAACTTCACCGATCCGGAATCGAGAATCATGAAGGGTGCGGACGGTTTTGTGCAGGGTTACAACGCCCAGGCCGTGGTGGAACCAACTCTCCAGCTGATTGTGGGCCAGGCAGTAACGGACGCCACCAATGACAAGCAACAACTGATGCCGATTGAAGAGGATGGAAGAGCAGAGCGGGCGAAGGCCGCAAGAGGTGCTTGCCGACAGCGGTTACTGCTCGGAGAAGAACCTGAAGCAGCTGAATGCAGACCAGAACCCTGAGAGGCACATAACGGGTTACATCGCCACGGAACGGCAGAAGCATGATGAATACCGGAAACCGTGCCCGCGCAGCCCGTTGCGGAAAAGCGCCACGCGCGTTGAACTCATGAAGCGCAAACTTCAGACCAAAGCCGGAAAAGCCATCTACGCGGCACGGAAGACTATTGTGGAACCGTCTTTGGCCAGATTAAGCACGCCCGCGGATTCCGGCAGTTCCTGCTTCATGGCATCGACAAGGTGCGCGGCGAATGGTCACTCGTATGTCTGACGCACAACATCCTGAAATTCCACCGTCTCTGCTACCAGTAAATCCAACGAGAAATGCTGCCAATGAGCTGGCGCCATACTCCACCAAACCCTTTCGGGATCTGTTCGCAAAATCCAGCACTTTCAAAGCGGGGTCGTGAATCCACTCAAGGGCCGAATTATCCTAATATCGCGATTCGTGTTGTCCTGTTTCCAGTCGTCTGAAAACATTTCTCGGACGGACTCCTATGCATAAAGATCGCGGCGGGATTGAAGTACACGGGTGGAAGATGTGCTCCCCACGGGGGCGGAAATAAGCAACATCGACGCAATCAAAGGAACAATTTATTCCCGGATGAACCAGAGTCACCACCTTCCCGCTGTTCTCGTCGTGAATAATCCTCCTGAGTTCCAGCGTTTCTGGTCGCTGGGTGCTCGCCAGTGTTTTAGCCCAGACAGATCATATCTATACTAAAGACCTCAGTAAGGACTAAGGACACACGCCTCTCTTTCCAATCTGTGTGACCCAGACGTTTCGCTATTTTGTGGTGGCCCTCTTTCCGGGGTTGCACGGCAGTGACTGGACCGCTGAAAGTCACGAAGTACAATTTCCGTGCCGAAGCGGACACAGAGCAAACATTGAGAAAAGATACGGCTGCAACGGCGGGAGATTGGATATATAATTGCGCAAGCAGGAAGCCAAAACAGTTCTGGTCAGGAACGATTTGGAAGTCTCTTTAACTTGCAGAACAGAAGTTAATTTCCAATGCGTTCCGGGCGTACACTCGCTCCAGAATTCAAGGCGTCCACGAATAAGGGGTTCAGATGAAACAAGCAGGTGTGATTTCAATACTCGTTTTCCTGACGGGGAGCTTGCCATGCTTCGGCCAAGCCTTCACCGCGAGCCTCACCGGGTCGCTTACCGACCCCAGCGGCGGGGTTGTTCCCCAGGCAAAGGTGGAGCTTGCCAACACAGCTACCCACGAGAGGCGGACAGTTTCGACCTCCTCTGACGGCCGCTACACTTTCTCCCAGTTGCTCCCCGGATCTTACGAACTATCCGCGGAAGCCACCGGATTCAAGAAAACTGTTCAACAAGGAATTACCCTGGGCGCCAATCAGAGCGCCGAATTGAATTTTGTTTTGCAGGTCGGCTCGACCACCGAATCGATCGAGGTGAATTCGGCGGCGCCCCTGCTGAACACGCAAACAGCGGATCAGTCACTGACGATAGAGACGAACACGCTCGCGAATCTACCTATCAGCACCCGGACGCCGTTCGCGATCGTGTGGGCCAACGCGGGGATTTCCGAGGCGTTCGTCGACACCCGAAATAACACCGGCGATCAGAACCTGAATCGCTTCGGGATCAATGGAGGCCGCACCGAGAGCACGGCGGTCCTGATCGATGGTGTCTCGGCAACCACCAGTTCCCAGTGGAACGGTTTATATTACAGCCCCACGCTCGAGGCGGTCCAGGAAGTGCAACTCGTGCGCAACAGCTACGACGTGCAGTACGGGAAGTCCTCCGGGGCCGTATTCAGCGTCGTCACGAAAGGCGGCTCGGCCAGTTTTCATGGTGGTGCGTTCGACTTTCTTCGAAACTCGGTACTCGACTCAACGAACTTTTTTACTAACAAGTTCGGCGCCAAAAAGTCGTTTTTCGCCAGGAACCAGTTCGGGGGATACCTGAGCGGGCCCATCTCGAAATCGAAGCGGCTGTTCTTCTATGGCAGCTATGAGGGTTTGCGGCAGGGAAGCCCTGCGTCCCGTACCAGCACCGTACCCACAGCTTTGCAACGGCAGGGCGATTTTTCGCAGACCTTCAATAACGATGGTTCCCTTCAGACAATCTACGATCCGTTTTTGACGCAACCCGACGGGA
>JAUZEU010000257.1 GCA_030838885.1 Bryobacterales bacterium
TTACAAGTACTACGTGACTGCCTTCGGCAAAGAGGTCGTCGCCACCGCTCTCAAACTCCGAGAGCTCGTCATCATCCCGCAACTCGCCTTCGGGTTTGTGCAGTAACTTCGTTTTCCTGCCGGAAAACGTCAGATTCTTAATGGAGAGGTTCTAAAGGTCGCCCCCAATTTGCTATGACAGCCGCGCTGTGATCGGCGGCGACCGTGCCTTTTTCGCCCCCGCTGTTGGGGGTCACTCAAACGAAAGAGGCAATCATGACTGTATTAGCTTTCCCGCCGCGTGTCCTGCAGGGCGACTGCATCGATATCCTTGGCCGCTTCGCACCCGCCAGCGTGGATTTTGCGCTTACCGATCCCCCGTACCTCGTGCGCTATCAGAGCCGCGACGGAAGACGCGTCCGCAACGACGATAACGCCGCATGGCTGCACCCGGCTTTCGCTCAGATCCACCGCGTGCTGAAACCCGGATCATACTGCGTGAGCTTCTACGGCTGGAACCACGTTGACCGGTTTGTCGCAGCGTGGCGGGCAGCAGGATTCCGCATCGTCGGTCATTTGGTATTTCGCAAACGCTATGCGTCGGGAGGCAAGTTGCTGCGTTATTCGCACGAATGCGCTTATCTCCTAGCCAAAGGCAGCGTGACACCGCCGCGCCAGCTTTGCCAGTTCCTGCTTTGCCCGTTCCTCCTTTGCCTTTTCCCCGCCATTCATGAATTCATGTTATAGCTGTGCCGCCTCGCTCAAACCAGCGATAAACGGTGCGTCGCCTTCCAGGAAATCATAATCCTTCAGCTTGTCCGGAGTTTCCCAGGTGATCGTGTCGAATATTCGGTTCTCAATTTCCCCCGTCCACGAGGGCACCCTCAGAAAAATCAGCAGAATTGCATTCTTCCCCGGATAAGCAAACTCATACCGCGTGATCTCCTCGGGCGTCTCCGACCTAACTCCGAGTTCTTCCCGCAGTTCGCGCACCAGCGCCGCTTCCGGCGTTTCACCAGCTTCCACTTTGCCGCCCGGAAACTCCCATTTTCCCGGATGCGGCTGATCGGCAGGGCGGCGGCAGATGAGCAGTTGACCGTTCTGCTCCAGAATCCCCGCTACTACGTGGGTCATTTGGCGGGTGGCGCGTCGAGCGAAGCAACACCATGATCGGTCCAGCCGGGATACCACCGGAAAACATTGCCGGTAAGGCTGCCAATATAGATATCCCCGTTCCGCGCGACATCGATCCAGTGGCCTGGGCTCTCCATCGCGCCCAGAATCTTACCGGTCGCCAGGTCCACGTGCATGATGCGGCCGGCCAGCGTGTCGTAGGTGAGGATCTCGATCTTGTCGCGATGCGTGATCATCCAGAACTGGTCATCCTTCGTGATGAAGATGTTCTGAGCCGAGCCCAGATGATTCCACTGCCGCAGAAACTTGCCGTTTGAATCAAAAATCTGGATGCGATTGTTCTCGCGGTCGCTGACGTACACCAGATCCTTTGAATCGACTGCGACGGAGTGCGGTAACTGGAATTCTCCAGGTCCACGGCCAGGCTTGCCCCAGGTCAGCAGATACTTGCCATCGCGCGAAAACTTCACCACGCGTGAATTGCCATACCCATCGGAAACGTAGAAATCGCCGTTCCTGGCGAAAGCAATATCGGTGGGCTTGTTAAAAGTCTTGTCGTCGGTTCCGGCCTTGCCCTTCACGCCAAGCGTCATCAGCAGCGTGCCGGTCTTGGTGAACTTCATGACCTGATGATCGCCATTGTCGGTGATCCAGACGTTGTCGTCTTTATCGATCCGAAGCCCATGCGGATTCCCGAAAATGCCGCGACCCCACGAGCGCAGGTACTTGCCATTGTGATCGAAAACAATAAGCGGGTCGGCCTTTTTACCGCGCTGGAAAACATACACATTGTTTTCCGAGTCGGTTGCGACGGAGGAGACGCGGCCGAACTTCCAGCCATCCGGCATGGTGTCGTTCGGTTCTTCTCCGAAGCGGATGTTGACCCGGTACTTCATCAGCCCGCCTTCATGCGGATACCACCCTTGCGGAGCCGACTGAGCGCTGGCCGCCACTGCGGTTATGAAAATTACGGCGAGGGACTTAAACATGGAGACCTCCTGACGGAATTAGAATTAGATCACAAATGAGCCCGGAGTTGATTGAGCATTTCAGGAATCCGCGCAATGTGGGGGAACTGCCGCTGCCCGCCGTGACGGTGGAAGTCTCGAATCCGGTTTGCGGAGATATTTTGCGTCTCTCCGCAATGCTGGTGGCGGGGCGGGTGCAGGCCGCTCGCTACAAGGTGCGGGGTTGCACGGCTTCCATTGCCGCGGGTTCCGCGCTGACCGAACTCATCACGGGCCGGGATGTCGCGGGCCTGGGCGTTCTGGACAAAGCCGATGTGGAGAAGGCCGTAGGTGGGTTGTCGAACGAGTCGAAGCATGCCGCCGCATTGTGTGTGGACGCTGTACGCGCTCTTGTGCAGAGCTTGAAGAGCTGAGATCGCAGCGGGGCGAGGACGAAGAAGGAAGGACATCCTTATGTGTCTGCCAAACAGCCGGGGCAGGGAACTCTGCCTCTGCCCGTGGCCCGGTTACCGGAGACGTCGCGGCCGCACTCCTGGGTAAGAGGGCGAGGTCGCTGCCTGTGCGCAGCGCGGATGCCGCTGACTGCCTCCGATGGCCGTCGAAAAACGCACATCGGCGATTTACCTGCCTGCTCCAGGGTGAAAGGAAGTTCACAATTATGGCGAACAACACAACTGATATCCGTTCGACACTGAACGATCTGATCGAGACTCTGAAGGACGGCGAACAGGGTTTTCGCGAGGCGGCCGGGCACTTGCGGTCTGAGGCGCTTCGCACTCAGTTCCTCAGTTACGCACAACAAAGAGCCCGTTTTGCAGCGGAATTACAGAGAGAAGTAGCGACTATCGGTGGCGTTCCGGAAACGTCGGGATCGGCTGCGGGTGTGCTCCATCGTGGCTGGATAGGTCTGAAATCCATGTTGACCAGCGGCGACGATCATTCCGTTCTTGCCGAGGCGGAAAAAGGTGAGGATTCCGCGGTGAAGAATTATCGCGAAGCGCTCGCAAAAGATCTCCCGCGCGATATCCACGACGTGATCGAAAACCAGTACAAAGACATCCTTGCTGTCCATAATCAGGTCCGGGCACTGCGCGATGGGACAGCGGTTTCCACCGGCGGGCGCGTCGGCCAGCCTTATTAATTCTAAGAACGATTAATATTGGTGTCCATAATCACCGTTGGCGGCGA
>JAUZEU010000267.1 GCA_030838885.1 Bryobacterales bacterium
CAAGGGCGACATCGTGGGGCAGACACGCTTCATTGAGCGCACACTGGGTCTCGCTGCCTGATTCTCACCACTCGTTGAATGGTGCCGGTCACGCCATGCGTTGCCTCCCTCGGTTTGCGACACTACCGCCGCGAGCACCCCGTTCTTCCTGCACGGAGGATTGAATTACGGCTAGGCAACTGGGGGGCTGGAGGCGGCGCTGAAAGACGACCCTGTGGTGCTGGCCAAGCGCGCGCTGATCAATACGAACAAACTAATGGTGTATCGGTTCGGAGCGGCGTGGGATCAGTTCCGGCCGCAGTCTCAGTCGCGATCGCTCGCGTTGGCTATGGGGCTTACGCCTGCACCGAAGGCGGCTGGCTGGCGACGCCGCGGCCAACGTTACAAAAGTGGCTGTGCTGGCAGGTGAGACCGATCCCAAAGAGGCTCTGGCCGAACTTCTTGCGGACCCCGCCATAAACGGAATAATTGCCGGCGCGGGTGGCGTGGTCGACGAAGTGGATGGCGCAATTTCGTATTTCCAAAATCTGATTGCCACGCGACGCCGGATTGCGATGCTGGCGGTCGGGTATGGTGCTTCGCAGAACCCGGGGTCGCGGAGATGGCGCAGTGGGTTCGCACCGCTCTGCCGGATGTACCGGTGGAGTGGTGGCCGGTTTACGACCCCACCTGGATTCCGCGTTCATAAGAAGAGCGAACTGATGAAGACCGGGATGACGCGGCGCGTGTTTGTTCAGACCGCCGGTATAACGGTTTCGCTCAGTGCGGGTCCGCCCCCTTCCACGATTACCGCCAGTCAGATCGTCGACCGAATTAAGCAGAAACTCGCAGGTGAAGGTGTCATCTGGGGGCCTTCTGCATTTTGATGGTTTTCATCTGGGTGATCCGGGTTCCGTGGTCACGGGCGCGGCGACAACCTTTCAGCCCACGCTCAGCGTGCTGCAGCGAGCCTGTGCATCCGGAAAGAGCCTGGTGATCTGCCATAAATCTACGTGGTGGGATGGTTTCGATCCATACGAATCTCTCAGGAACGATTTCGTCTGCCGTGCGAAGGTCCGCTTCGCGGAAGAGCACTACATGGCCGTGTGGCGTATTCATGACCACTGGCACAGGCGGAAACCGGACCCGATTTTCCTGGGTCTGGCACGAAAGCTGGACTGGGCTCAGTATTACGACATGGAAAGCAAGCCGCGCCGCTACACGATTCCGGAGAAGTCGCTCGAAGAAGTCTCCAGACACATTCAGCAGCGTCTGGGCACGCAAAACCTGGTAGTGGCAGGAGACCGCGGCATGACGGTCAGAACAGTGGGCGATTGCGCCCACGTTCTCTCGTCCGTGCTTCCCGCACTGCAAACATGCGATGTCGCGTTGGTTGGAGAGACTCCGCAGCACGACACATTCGAATACGTGCGGGACGCCATTGCGCTCGGGCACAAGAAGGCCGTGGTGATGATTTCACACGAGGCGCTGGAGGAATGGGGAATGGAGGCGTGCGCCGAATGGCTGAAGCCCATCGTTCCTGAGGTGCCGGTTCAATGGATTTCGTCGGGTGACCCGTTTCGGGTTCCGGTGATCCGGACGTAATCGCCACGTTTGTTTGCGCATTGTGAAAAACCTGTTGACAGAAGCGCAAATCGGCGTTAAATTTTTGGACAGACTTTGATGCAATGGTCCGTGCATAATATGCAACGTTTTCGGATGATTGCAGTTCAAAATTTCGCTTCGGCCCTCTGTGACGCTGTGCTGCATCCAGAGTGTGGACCCAGGAGGTCTTTCAATGCTTGTCAGACAACGGACGTATCTAATTGCGCTCTGCTGCGCTCTTCTTTCGGTACAGGGACTAAAGGCTCAAATCCGGTCCGGGACGGCTACCGGAGCCGTGGTGGATCCAAGCGGAGCCGCGGTACCCGACGCGGAAGTAACGATCAAAAACATTGGTACTAATATCTCGAACTCCACGCGGACTTCCTCCGACGGTCTCTATACTCTTCCCTATCTGGAAACAGGTACGTACTCAATCTCCATAACCAAATCTGGCTTTGAGCCGTTTCAGGTAAACGGCGTCCATATCGAATCGTCGCAGAGCGTCAGAGTCGATGCGTCTCTCCGGCTGGGGAGTACGGGTGTGAAACTCGAGGTGTCGGCCTCAGCGGAACAACTTCAGACTGACAGCAGCACAGTCTCGGGCGCGACCAGCTCTCAGGTGATCGATTCAATTCCGAACGTGACGCAGAACCCGCTCTACTATGCCGGGCTGCAGAATGGAGTCCAGCCACGGAACAACACTTCGAGCAGCACCTCTGTCGGTTCATTCGGAATCGGCGTAGCCGGTCGAGCCCAGTTCTCCGCATTTGGCGTCAACGGCGGTCGCGCGTTCGAGAACGACATACAGTTGGACGGTCTCCCCATTATGGGCGGTGGCTTCAACGAAGCGGCCATTCTACCGAACACTGAAGGGCTGCAGGAAGTCCGGGTCATCAATAACAACTTCACCGCCGAATACGGCCACGGCCAGAGCGTGATCTCGCTTTCTACCAAGTCCGGCACCAATCAGTATCACGGGGAAGGCACATACCTGCTGCGCAACGAAGCGCTGAACGCGAACACCAACTCTAACAACGCGAATGGTCTCAGTCGCTCCGCGTTCAAGGTTAATCAGTTTGGCGGCGCTGTGTCGGGTCCCATCATTAAAGACAAGCTCTTCTTCTTCAGCAGCTATCATTACCTGCGTTTCAATCAGGGGCAATACAACCTGG
>JAUZEU010000274.1 GCA_030838885.1 Bryobacterales bacterium
GGGCATCATCCACTGGCAATCCGGAGACTTCGACCGGACCGTGACCGAAATGAACGCCGCTGTGGCTGCCAGCCCTGACTACGCCCAGGCCTGGTACATGCTCGGTACTGCACTGAAGCAGAAAGGAGACGTCGACGCCGCGTCCCAGGCCCTGCGCAAAGCGATCTCGCTTGAGGATTCCGACCCTGGCCCACACAACACACTCGCGCTGATGCTACGGCAGCGAGGCGACGCGGAAGGCGCCAAAGCTGAGTTCGCCAGAGCCGCGGAACTGAAGGCGGCAGCCGAAAAGAGACAGGCGGAAATGCTCCGCAGAGGACCCTCCCATGGCCTTCCGTGACGGCCCCACCCGCCGCGGATTTGTCCGATCTCTTTGCCGCACCGCCGCTGTCTTCGGATTCGACCAGCTTGTGCAGGCGCTGCCCCTCCCGGTCCAGTTCGTCAACGTGGCGAGGGAAGCAGGCCTCACGACAAAGACGATCTTCGGCGGCGAGAAGCGCAACAGGTTCCTGCTCGAAACCACTGGTTGCGGCGCAGCCTTCACCGACTTTGACAACGACGGCTGGCTGGATATCTTCCTCGTCAACGGCACCCGCTTCGAGTCGAACTTCGCGCAAGGACAAGCGCCCACCAGCCGTCTCTATAAGAACAACCGCGATGGAACCTTCACGGATATAACTTCCAAAGCCGGACTGGTGCGAACGGGCTGGGGGCAGGGTGTCTGCACAGGCGATTATGACAACGATGGCTTTGACGACATCTTCGTCAGTTACTGGGGCGATTGCGCTCTCTATCACAACAACGGCAATGGCACCTTCACGGACGTTGCCGCGAAAGCCGGCGTCACCACCCGTACACCGAAACTGCGGCGCTGGAACACGGGCTGCGCCTTTGTCGACTATGACCGCGACGGCCACCTGGATCTCTTCGTCGCCAACTACATCGACTTCGATCCGAAGACAGCGCCCCTGCCTGAATCAGGCCCGTGCACGTATTCCGGTATCATGGTGGCCTGCGGTCCGCCGGGTCTGCAGGGCGGCAGGAACATCCTCTTCCACAACAACGGCAATGGAACCTTCATAGACGTTTCCGCAAAATCCGGCATCCTCAAGACCCCCGGCACATACGGACTTGGCGTGCTTGTCGCTGACTTCGACAACGATGGCTGGCAGGATATCTACGTCGCGAATGATTCGACATCTTCCACGCTCTACAAAAACAATCACGACGGCACATTTACCGATGTTGCAATCGAATCCGGCATTGCGTACAGCGCGGACGGCAAAGCGCAGGCGGGCATGGGCGTGGACGCGGCAGACTACGATGGCGATGGTCTGCTTGACGTTGTGAAAACGAACTTCGCCGGCGACACCACCAGTCTGTATCGCAATCAGGGAAACTTCACTTTCGATGAACAGGCCTATCAGGCGGGCCTTGGCCGAAACACCCGCTTCCTGGGCTGGGGCGCCGGCTTCATCGACTACGATAACGACGGCTGGCCGGATATCTTTCTCTGCAACGGCCACGTCTATCCGGAAGTTCGCGAGTCCGCTGTGGAGTCCGGCTACCGACAGCGGAAGGTGGTTTATCACAACCTACGAAACGGAAAGTTTGAGGATGTCTCTGGGACCCTCGGCCCCGGAATCACCGAACTCGTGCCTGGACGAGGCTGCGCCTTCGGCGATTTCGACAATGACGGAGATGTGGATGTTCTCGTCAACTGCGTGAATGACGTGCCGCAATTGCTGCGCTGCGACTCGTCATTGAAGAACAACTGGATCAAGCTGAAACTGGTGGGCGTGAAGTCGAACCGCTCCGCAATAGGCGCACGTGTGTACTGCCGGACCGAAAGCCATACAGGCATTCAGGAGGTGCGCAGCGGTGGAAGCTATCTCTCACAAAGCGATCTCCGCCTGCATTTCGGACTCGGCGATACCACCCACTGCTCGCTGGAGATCCGCTGGCCCAACGGCGGCATCGAGAAAATCGCTGACGTACCAGCGAACCAGATTCTCACAATAACCGAGGGCCGGGGAACAGCCCGCTAATCACGGCTTGAAATGGGCCGACAGATAATCCAGAATCGCATTCCGGTGCTCCGGCTTCACCTCAGCACCCCAACCGGTCATCTTCGTGACTTCACGATCCCACTGTGCCCGGGTCAAACGCTGCGGCTTCATCATTTGGTCATCGTGGCAAGTCAGACAAGCAGCCTGGTAACCAGGCGGCGGCGGTTCTGTCGAAGTAACAGCCGGGGCCGACACGACGGGGGCCACCTGAGCCACTGTCACCGCCCTCGCCTGCGCCACGTTCCACAAATAACCCGACGGATTCCACTCCTGCCGCAAAGGCTGCACCTGACCCGCGGCGTTCGTTGCCCGCGCCCTCAGCGTATGATTCCCTTCCTCCGCCTTCCACGCATAAGTCCACTTCCGGAATCCGTACTTCGTCCCCGTACCCGTGAGTTTCGCCGCGGCCCAACTCTTCCCGTCGTCTACCGAGACATCCACCTTCGTCACCGGAGAAGCATTCGACCAGGCCACACCCTGCACCGTCACCGATCCCGGACGCACCCAGTCCGCGGGATGCGCAATCACGGACTTCACATTCAGATCCGTCACCGGAACCATATCTTTCGGATCGACAGTAGCTCCTGCCGCCACCGGATGTGAAGGATGCCTGTAAGCAGTCTTCATCCAGAAGCCCTCAAACTCATGATCGAGCACCTCAATGTGCTGTAGCCACTTCACCCACGAATCACCGGCCCAGCCTGGCGCGATGACGCGCAGCGGGAACCCGTGCTGCGCAGTCAACGGCTTTCCGTTCATCTCCCAGGCGAGCAGAGTATCCGCATGCAGCCCCTTGTCCAGCGGCAGCGTGCGTTGAAAATCGGGCATCTTGCCCAGCGGGACATCCGCTCCGTCCATCAGCAGGTGCGCCGCGCCCGGCTTCACACCGGCCTTCTGCAGAACATCGCGGAGCCGCACGCCCGCCCACCTTGCGTTCCCCACACTGCCGAAGCGCCACTGCGCACCGGGCAGAGTCGGCTCATAAAAACTGCGTCCATTACCCGCACACTCCAGAACACCAACCAGTTCCACCCGGGGCAGCTTTTTCAGGTCGGCCATGGTAAGGCTCAATGGCCGCTCCACAAGGCCATCGATCTGAAGTTTCCAGTCCTCCGGTTTTACCTCCGGCGTGTAGGTATGGCACCGGACGAAGAAATGTTCCACCGGCGTAATCTCATCTGCA
>JAUZEU010000279.1 GCA_030838885.1 Bryobacterales bacterium
GGCATCAGTTATCGGTAGCCGCCAAGGACGAGGCTGAGAAATTACCCGTCGGCAAAGAGCGCGAGGCTCTCGTGAGAAAGGCCCGGCAGTTAGAAACCGCCTGCCAAATGGATAGATGGATTTCATCTTCAGAACTTAGGCCGCCGCGATAGGCACAGCCGGTACTGGCCTGTTTTGAAAAGTGTGCGATATTGCTCTCTTTAGAGGAGCGCTGTCGTGGCATCGATTCTGCCGTTTATCCGAAAGGGCGGTACCGTCTTTGACGACCAAGTAACCCAAATCCTGGGCGACGCATTCGACAGGGCCTGCGAAGAGCTGCACGACAAGGGACAACCGACCATCGTTTACGAGGTAATCGCCAAGCGCATCATTGATGCAGCCAAGAATGGCGAGCGTGATCCAGTCCAACTACGCAATATCGGGTTGGCTGCCTTCGGGTTCAAAAACGACAAGCAGGCGATCTAACGCCGCATCTGCTTGTATTCCGGGAAGGTTATCAAGCCATCTCAAACGTGGCGCGTTCTTCATGGCTGTTCGATCTCAACCTTTTTGATATCGATGGCACCGCCCTCCGGGCCGAAGGCGACGTAGAGACAGGACCGGCCTTGCGCGTCGGTTGCTCGGATAACCGGCGGGAAGGTCATTTCGTCATGCTCTAGAGTTTCAAACTTCCATCCTTCCGCCGTTTGGCTGTGATCCTCCAACCGCTTCTCTGGTGGGAACGGCTCGTAATCGATGATGGCTTTCATGTCATATCCTCGCGGATGCCTTTGAAAAACGGATGGCGCACCTTGCCTTCGGCCGACTTGGCCCGATACTCAATCTCTGCAAGCAGCGAAGGCTCAACCCAGATGCCGCGATGCGCTATTTTCTTTGCGTAGGGCTGTGTCTTGCGAATGAGCGGTTTCAGCCGAGCGCGCAATTCCTTTTCAGACTCCGGCGTGAACCCGTGGTCAACTTTGCCGGCATAGATGAGCTGGCCAGCCTTTTCGCGCCCGATGTAGATGCCATCCCATTTGCCGCCATCGAGCGCGAAACCTGCAATAGGCAACGTCTCGCGCTGCGCGCACGTCACCTTCACCCAATCGTTGGTCCGGTCTGACGGGTAGCGGCTGTCCCGCACCTTGGAAACCACGCCTTCGAGGCCAGCCTTGCAGGCGTGCTTGAACATTTCCCGGCCGTCGAGTTCAAAGCTTTCGCTAAATTGGATCGCGGTTTTTGCGATCAGCTTTTTCAGCGCCGCCTTGCGCTCCAGCAGAGGCAGTTTTCTCACGTCCTGCCCGTTCAGGTAAAGCAGATCGAAGGCCACCATGATGATCCTGTTGGAATTTCCCTTGAGTTCGTTCTGCAGCACAGAAAAATCAGTGGTGCCGTCCGCAGCGGGGACGACTACTTCGCCGTCAATAATCGCGGACCCCGCGTTGATCAGATACGCATCGGCCGCGATCTTACGGAAGCGCTTGGTCCAGTCGTTGCCGCGCCGTGTAAATATTTTGATGTCATCATTGGCGAGGTGGAGCTGGACGCGGTAGCCGTCGAACTTGATCTCATGGACCCAGCGGTCGCCGGTCGGCGGCTTGTCGATCTTCGTTGCCAGCGCGGGCGGGATGAAACCCGGAAAGGCTGCCTTGACGCCGAGGCTGAGCGGCTTGGTGCGTTGGTACGGCATGCGCGGTTAGGACTGCCCCGCGTTGGCTGGGGGCTCAACGTGCACCCTTGGCTTAATGAGCTGGGCGGTACACAGCACTCCTCGGTCAGCTTCGTCCGCAATGAGCTGTAGGAGTTTGGCCTTCTGGCTGTCCGGCTCTTGAAGTGCCAACCGGCGATATCGGGCGGCTCGGGGGTTACTCATGTGACTACTCCACAACGCAACAGAACCCGGATTCAAGCCTCAAATATTGGAATCGTTCCCGACATGGAACAAGCCGGACGGCTCGGAATTAACCAGCACCTTCAATGGAGGATAGCGATGGCGGTTAACAAGCCGGTGGGTGACAATGCGCGCAAG
This sequence comes from Bryobacterales bacterium, assembly GCA_030838885.1. GTDB lineage: Bacteria > Acidobacteriota > Terriglobia > Bryobacterales > Bryobacteraceae > BOG-234. Next base: position 2,009 of record JAUZEU010000279.1, read on the forward strand.
GGTGCGGTGAAGAAGCGCACGCAACTTAAGACCAAGCTCGCGGGCAAGCCAGCCTGGACGAAACGCAGCAAAGAGACCGGCGAGTTCATGGCGGTCAAAAAGGGCGCGAAGAAATTCAAGGGCGTCCGCCGCGAGAAGAAGTAACCCGTCCTCAGGGCTTCTCGCTCTGCCTTCGGTTCGGCAGGGCCAATGTCTCGTCGATTAGCCGCTCGCCGGCTATGACCCCCTCTTCCCTACTTACGGCATGGCCGGTCTCGACGGTGCGAGCATCGAGATCAACCGACCACGTCCAGACGCCCGGCGTCTGGCTCTCGAAAACGAAAAAGTGTAATCCGCGATATTCCATCTCAGCGCGTCCCGATTTCTTACCGTTTTATTTTATGGGCAAGACGGACGCGCCGACTAGTAACCGCCGGTTGTGACAAAGGAGCCATCTCTACAAAAGCGATGGTCCTGGTGACTAAGCATCACGAACCACATCTTCCTTCGCCTCTCCCCGCAGCACGATCTTAAGGTCGTCGTCAGGTAAGGGGCGCTGCAGCGTCTTTGCTTCGTCCCATGGCGCGCGCATCCAGACGTCGCGCTCTTCATTGGTCGTCAAGATCACCGGCATTGCCTTCGGGTGAATCGGCTCAACGATCGCATTCGGTGCCGTCGTCAGGAAGCCGTAGACCAGATGCGGGCCCGGGACGGGTTTCGACTTGGTCCCACGGTCGCCTTTGAACTCGGTCCAGATCCCCGCAAAGGAGAACGGCGGCCGCTCATCATTGAGCGCAAACCAGACTACGTCTTTCTTTTTCGTCGCAGGGTTCGGCTCCGGAGCATATTCAGCAAAGCTGTTGGCCGGCACCAGACAACGATTCTCGGGCCTGAGCCAGACCCGCCAGTGCGGCGATGACGTGTTGCGGATGTTGGTCACGGGATATCCGCCAGCCCGCGGCGGAGGCGGCATGCCCCAGCGCATCATGGTCAGCTCGCGGTCGGAACCAGCATTACGGATCACCGGGGCTTGATAGTCAGGAAAAACGCCGGGCATCGGCGGGAGATTGCCGAAATAGCGGTTCATCACTCGGAAGAGCGCGATAATGGCCGCTTGATTTGTGGTGATCGAATAGAGGTTACACATTCATCGCTCGCCGGGCCACCATACCGACGGCGGATCAAGAGCGGAAATCTTTTTCGGGCGGAGGGCGACGAGGTGGCTGCGCTTGTACGGATACCTCCGAACCTGCGAGCAGTCCTTGCACCGCATGTAGCGCTCCAATTCGTGAATTGGAGTCGCCTTCGGTCGCCGGATGATGTTGAGCGCCACGGTCTGATGGGTATCGCAGCCGAGACATCGAACCTCAAGGTAGAGCTGTCCCGCGTTTAGTGCATCCCCGATTGTTGGTGACGGTTGCGCTGGGCCTTGGTAGCCCAGCATCCGCTTATTCCACGCTTCGCAGGCTAGGCGGTCGGCAACTTTACGCGCTTCCCGCGCGCGCTCCGCCGACGCGCGGATTGAACTGCCATAGATCGACTCTCGCGACTTGGTGGTCATGGCCCATCCAAACGCAGTCTAAGGCCTTCCGCAAATCAACCCATTAGTAGCGCCGGAACCGCTGCGATCTACTGTTAGTCGCACATGTTAATAAGTTGCGAAGCGACACCGTTCGATTCTCACTCGCATTGCAACCTCGATATGGTCGAGCCCGATACTTGGAACGCCCGCGCGATTGACGCTACGTTCTCGCCAGCTTTTTTGCGCTCACAGGCTTGGCGACGTTGCTCCTGGTCAAGCTTCGGACGGCGTCCGAGCCGCACCCCCATCGCCACCGCACGGGCTCGCCCCTCTGCGGTTCTTGTACGGATCAACTCCCGCTCGAACTCCGCCAACCCGCCCAGGATGGTGAGCATTAACCGGCCGTGCGCCGTGGTGGTATCCGCCCATTGGTCGCCCAGAGATCGGAAGCCCGCGCTCCGGTCGCTGACGAGTGCGAGGATGTTGAGAAGGTCGCGGGTCGATCGGGCCAAGCGGTCGAGCCGCGTAACCAGGATGAGGTCGCCGACCCGGAGCGCCCGGAGCATCTTCTTGAGCTCGGCGCGGTCGGTCTTTGCGCCGCTGACTTTTTCCCGAAAAATGCGGGCACACCCCGCCGCTTCAAGCTGTGTCACTTGAGCGTCGAGCGCCTGCCCGTTGGTACTGACCCGCGCATAACCGTAGAGGTTCATAATCCGGCGAATATCTTGATTTCTGCAAGCGGCAGTTGCGGCCGGGTTGAAAAAATACGGAATCGGGAGTGTTTAAGCCCTGAATGAGGTTGTGCCCTAGATCGGAAACTCATTCAGGTAGTTTACCAAATGCATAGTGATTTCAGGACTTTACAGGTCCGTCAGAAATCAAGATTTTTGCATTTAATGGCGGACTCGACAGAGGTTGCAGTCCATGGCCCCCCACCCGAATGACGTGCTTGTCGGAGCTAACCTCCGGCTCCATCGACATGCTGCGCGGATGTCGCAGACTGACATGGCCGAACACCTCGGCATCACCTTTCAGCAGGTTCAAAAATACGAGAAGGGCACCAACCGCCTCGGCGCGGGGCGGCTGCTCACCGTCGCCCACCTTCTCAAGGTGCCGGTGTCAGCATTCTACGAAGGGGCGAAGGGAGGTATGGCGAAGGACAGCCCGCCACTACTCCTCCTCAGTAAGCGCGATGCATTCAGGCTTGCAGAAGCGTTCAGCAAGATTGAGAACCAACGACTCCGCAGCGCGATCGTGGGGCTTGTGGTCGATCTGTCGCAGCGTTAGGTCGTCGAACACATCAAAACTCGCCATCAACAATGTCATCGTTGTCTGTTGCTACCGGTTACTTTGAATGAATCTGCTCAACTGAATCGCTGCCTCCCGTGCTGCATCCAGCGCGGTCGGTTGGTCCGATCCGTCTGGCCAACGGCCCTGAGGATCAATCAAGGCCTTAATCGCGTAGCTAACGATTTCGAGGGCGCCGCTGTCTTCCCTCAGGTCTAAAATATCGAGAATTTTCATGAGCCGATCCGACGCGGCCGGATGGGTGTGACTTTCGGCATGTGGCACGCATTCAAACTGGCTGATCCAAACCACGCCTGTGAAAACGCCCATCGCCGCACTTTCCAAAAAGAGTTCCCCGGCCGCTGGTCGAGCTCCAGCGGGCCGGACTGGATCAGGAGCGTGCGCTCCTTTGATCGACTTGGTCGCCGTTTCGTCGGCCTCCAATTCGCGTCGAAAATGGTCCTCTCGCAGCCTTCCATTCTCGTCCAGATGTTTCCGCACCAAGTGCCCAAGCTCATGCCGGATGATCCAATCGAGCGCTAACAGGAAGATCGCGTTTCCGTTGATATCGTCCTCGGTCTTTGACTGAACGGTGGGTGTTGGCGCCCAACCGCCGACGATCCAGTGGCCAAAGTCCTGCTTGGCCAAGTTACGGGACAGGATGAAAAGGAGCAGTCCGGTCTCGGCATCGGGGTAGTCGGTGAGCATCAGGCGCCTATCGTCCTCGCGACTGAGCTTCCGCTGCGCCTCGAACATAACCCGACCGACTCGCGCTACAGCGTGTGCGACGGCCCACAGGCTCGCAATACCGTTCCACGTGATCGCCACGCGGCGTGGGTCAGCCAGAGCGGCAAACTCCGCTTCGGGGCGGCCGAGGCGCCAGGAGGTGGCGGTAAGTTCCAGCGTTACGGTCTGAGGGTCCAAACCCGCCTCACTTACTGCCCGCGCATACACTTGGCGGATCGCGGGCTCGAATTGCTCGAATAGTGTCTGGAGGAAGATCTTCTGCATGCCACAATTCCGAACGAGCGGGCTATCGAACACCTGGCGTCCGATAGCCGCACCTGATCATCGCGGTTCTGAGGGTACGAGAGGGGTACTGCTGACTTGTACCCTACTCACCAGCGAAACTCGTTTAAATACAGTGTCCTATGCCCCCGCGTTGTCGGGCTCGCCGCCCGACCCCCGCGCCGCCACTCGAAAAGACATGTAGTAACATGTCACTTTTGTTCGAGCTGGCGGCCGCCCTCATCCGCGCTGGGCGCGTCTGCCGTCGGCTGGCGGCACGGGGGTCGGCCGGCTAAAGCCGGGCGGGCACGCGTCCATCGGCGGGGTATCGTCCATGTCACGATAGTCCTCGCTTCGCTCCGGGCTATCGAACACGTCCGATACTCGCCTCGGCGCATGTCCCTCCGACAACGCGGGGGCGGACACAGGACACCACTTCTGCCTCGCACCTGGTGCTCGCGAGTATGCCACAGGCATCCTCTCAGGTTCCCAATTCTGGCGCTCTCGGGAGCGCGGTACAATGTAAAGGACCACGCGAATTCACTGCGTGGCGACAGCCTCGGGTAGTTCGCCGACCACACCCCACCACAGGTCGCTCGGCGAGTCGCGCTGGATTGAGACCCACACGAGACAGCGCACGAACGGCAGACACGAGCTGCAACGCAGCACGGGTTTTCACCAGGGGCTGGCGCGACGTTATGGAACAGCCGCCTTTTTCCATTGCCACAAATGCCGCCGGACACGGCGTCTACTTCTCACGTCAGGAACGCGAACGGCACCTCTACATTGTCGGAAAATCCGGCAGCGGCAAATCGACATTCATGTTCAATCTGGCCATGGGTGACATCGTAGCCGGCCACGGTGTGGCCGTCATTGATCCGCATGGCGATCTTGCGCTCGACATCCTGGACGCCATTCCCCGCTCACGCATCAACGACGTGTGTTATCTGGACGCGACAGATAGCGAGCGGCCGGTTGGTTTCAACCCGGCGACCAGGATTGCGCCGGAGCGGCGCGCCCTCGCAACGGCCGGCATCGTTTCAGCGTTCAAGCACCTGTGGGCGGATTCATGGGGACCACGTCTGGAGCACTTCCTCTTTCACGGCGTTGCGGCGCTTCTCGCGCGGCGACATGCAACGCTGATAGATTTGCCACGCCTCTACACCGACGATCTATTCCGATCGCGCGTTCTGGAGAACGTCCGCGATCCGGAGACACGCAGGTTCTGGTACGAGGAATATCCCAACTATTCACAATCGTTTCGCAGCGAGGCGGCAGCGCCAATTCTCAATAAGGCCGGGCAATTTGCAGCGTCTCCTCAGTTGCGATTGATTTTGGGCCAGCTCGATCCGCGCCTCGATTTGTCGTTCACGATGAACAATCGCCGCGTCCTGGTAGCGAACCTTGCGAAGGGCACTATCGGCGAGCAGGCATCGAACCTTCTCGGGTCGTTACTCGTCTCGCATTTGCAGCTGGTCGCAATGGAGCGCGGCGCGCTTCCACCGCATCGGCGTGTCCCCTTCTTTGTGCATGTCGATGAATTCCAGACCTTCAGCTCCGATGCATTTGCTACGCTTCTTTCAGAAGCGCGCAAATTTGCAACGCACTTCTGCCTCGTCAATCAATTCACGGATCAGCTGCCGCACTCCGTGCGATCCGCTGTGCTAGGTAACGCCGGCTCACTGATCGCTTTCCGGGTCGGGAGTCGCGATGCAGAACTCCTCGCAGCGGAATTTCACCCCATGGAGCCGGGCGCGTTGACGGACCTCGCGCCCTTTACGGCGTGGTTGCGCCGATCTGACGCGGGAAGGAACAGGATAACGGCGGAGCCGAAGCTGTATCCCCCACTCGGCAGCGTCGCAGCGATCCGGGAGCAAAGCCGGCAGCGGTTTGGCCGCCCCCGCTGCGTAATTGAAGACCGTTTATATGGGGGTCACAGCATGTAAAGCCCGCTTGCCGTCTCGCAATCAATCCGCGAAGTGCTATGCTCGGTGCAACCGAATAGACAAAATCATTATGCGCGGAAAGCCGATGGACAAAGGTGCACATTTTCATCATTGCGAACTTCAGACGCACACTCCTCGCGATATCGACTGGAAAGGCAAAGATTGCGTCACCCACGAAGAACGGAAGGCCTATGCCGAGAGTCTTGTGAAGGCATGTCGTGACAAGGGGCTCAACGCGATAGCCATTACAGACCACCACGACATGCTCTTCGTTCCCTATGTGCGGCGCGCGGCAGCCGCCGAGACTGACTCAGAGGGCAAGCCACTAACCCCAGCCGACCGCCTGACCGTCTTTCCCGGAATGGAGCTTACGCTCGGCGTGCCGTGCCAGGCGATTCTCATTCTGGACGCCGACTTTCCGGAAAATCTCTTTGCCGCCGTCCTCACTGCGCTGACCCTCACGCCGTCCAACGACGCCAGCGCAAAGACTGCGCAGGTTATCAGGCTGGATGCGATTCAGTCATTCAAGATGTTGAAGCAGAAGCTTGATGAACATGACTGGCTCCGTGATCGGTACATTATATTTCCCAACGTGTCCGGCGAAGGCAAACACTCGTTGCTACGAAATGGTCAAGCCGGAAAATACACCGAGATGGCCCAAGTCGGTGGATACGTAGACGGCGCATTCGGTGCACTGAAAGAAGGCCCGAAAAATATTCTTGCAGGCAAAGACAAGCAATGGGGAAACAAACGCCTCGCCTGCCTGCAGACTTCCGACAACAGGCGCGAGGATCATGGGCAGCTAGCTCAACATACGACGTGGGTAAAATGGGCGGTTCCGACCGCTGAGGCACTTCGGCAGGCATGCCTTGCACAAGAGTCGCGTATCTCGCATGACGAGCCGCAGCTTCCTTCGACTGTCGTGGAAAGCATAAGCGTCAGCAACAGTGCCTTCCTTGGGCCGGTCGATCTCGCCTTCAATCCGCAATATAATGCTTTGATAGGCGGACGCGGGACGGGAAAATCAACCATCCTGGAATATTTGCGATGGGCTCTTTGTGATCAGCCACCGCTCGCGAGTGATGAAGAAACTCCAAACTATCAAATGCGGCGCTCGCGGCTCATCGAGAATACGCTCAAACCGTTTGGTGCCACGATTGACGTGAACTTCATAATCAACGATGTGCGGCATGTGATCCGGCGCGACAGCAAGGACGCCTCACTGACGATCAAGATCGGTCAAGATGAAATGCGCCCTTGTGGGGAGGCAGAAGTTCGCACGCTTCTTCCAATCCAAGCGTATAGCCAAAAGCAGCTCAGTGATGTGAGTGTACGCATAGACGAGCTTGCGCGCTTCATTACGGCACCGATACGTTCTGATCTGAACCAAATTGAAAGTCGATTGGCCGAGCGCGCAGCGCGATTGCGCTCTACCTACGCGACCAGAAGGCGTCAACAGGTTCTGACCACCGAAATCGCCAAGCGGGAACTCGAAAGCAAGTCGCTCCAGGAACAGGCCGATGCTCTGCGCAAATCGCTCTCTGGCCTTTCAGCAGATGATCGCGCTCTGCTCAACAAGGGAAAGACCTTCGAGGCTGCTGATCAAGCTGTCGATGATTGGATCAGCAACGTAAATCATATCGCAGAAAACGCCCGCACGTTGCAGTCGACGATTGCCGACAACAGTAAGCAGGCTGCGACAATTCCCAAGGATGTCGAGCCTGAAATTCTCGCGGCGGCTCTTGAGGACTACAGGTCGCTGGCGAAAGAAGCGGTTTCAGCTTTGAACAAGCTGGCCAGGAGAGCCGAGCTTATAACTGCGGCCAGCGATACAATCAAAGGAACCAGCCCGTGGTCGCAGTGGCGCAAGAAGTATTCGGAATTCAGGGATGCATACGAGGCGGCTATCCAGAGATCATCCGCTCACAAAGAGAAAATGGAGCAGTTACAGTCGATTGAAAAGACGCTGGCAACCCGTCAAAAAGAGACCGCCCGGCTCAACGATGAACTGAAATCACTGAAGACAGCGGCCGACGCTTATGCCGCCGAACGCACGGCATGGCATGCCGCGCGTGCCGAACGCGATGCATTGCTTGACACGCAATGTCAGGCGCTCACCACAAGTTCCAATGGGGCTATTCGAGCCCAGCTTCGTAAACTGGCGGACGCAGGCGAGTTCACTGAAAAGCTTCGGGAGGCGTTGTCGGGCTCTGGCATCCGCCGAGACCGTTTCGACGCGCTGGCGACTGTCATCGTGAGCGCCGAGAATTCGCAATCACTCTGGACAGCTATCGTGGACGAGTTGGAGGCGCTGGCAACATTTGTCCCACAAGACGAGGGAGTTGAACGCCGTCCCAATACTCCCAACCTTTCTGCTGCGGGCTTTGCTCCCGGCGATCTAGATAGAATCGCAAGGAAGCTGTCTGCCGAGGAGTGGCTGTCATTGTCGCTTATCGAAATAAAGAGTGAGCCCGTGTTCGAATATCGCTCCCGCGAAAACGAGTACATTCCGTTCCGGAACGCGTCGTCGGGGCAACAGGCAACCGCCCTTCTAAAGACACTCCTAAACCAACAGGGGCCGCCGCTGCTGGTGGATCAACCTGAAGAAGACCTCGATAATCCGGTGATGCAGGAAATCGTTGAACAGCTCTGGCAAGCGAAGCGCAAGCGTCAGCTCGTCTTCGTTAGCCATAACGCGAACCTTGTGGTCAACGGAGATGCGGAGCTAGTCGCTTGGTGCGACTATCGAAAGGCAGGCGACCAATCGGGCGGCAAGATAGCCGGCGAAGGTGCGATCGACATGCCGGACGCTCGGGAAGCAATAAAACGCATCATGGAGGGTGGAGAGGCTGCATTCAAGCTAAGGCGCGAGAAGTATGGCTTTTAGCGCCTCGAAAAGGAGCGCCAGAGGCGCGCAGTGAATGGCTGGCAACGGAACTGGATCAATGGAAGACCGTTTCTACGTCTTCGCTATGATGCAGAACGCGGGCGATTTCTATTGTATCCGCTGAGATTCGATAGAAGACCACGTGAGGATCAACGAATATGGAATGGAGCCCGGTCGAGATTTCCCCACGCGGCTTACCGAGTTCGGGATTCTTCAGAAGGCGCTCGCATGATCGCCACAGCAAACGCTGGTGATCATCAGCAACGGTTGCCGACCATTCGTTTGAGCCAAACCGCCAGATTGAAAGAAGGTCATCTTCAGCCTCAGCAGACCAAACAAGCCATCCCTTCGATCCCTGCATGTTAGGCGCGGGCGCGCTTGAGAACTTCCTCTATATCGAGTTCACGACCCTCACCACGGTCGAGCGAAGCGAGGCCCTTGCTGACCTTTGCGCGCAGCCGGCGGAGTTTGTCCACGTGCAAAAGCAGTTCTTCGCCAATCTTGTCCTGGGCTGCCTCAGGGAGGCGTGCAACCTCCGCTATTGCCTCTTGCAGAACGTTCGTCATATAGAGGCCATTATACCATATCGGGCATTTTCAGGACGGCCCGGCCTGCAGCCGTCGCGCTCTATCGCGCCCGCGCGACCAAGCCCTGTCGTCTTGTCCCTCCGGGTGACGATCGTTGCCGCTGTTCGTATTGTGCTTCTCGCCGGGGGCACTCGATCCCGCGTCCCGCCAAGTGGCGGCGCTATGCTGACGCTCCTGCGGGTGCCGCTGTTTCCGGTCTCGTCGCCGCAGTCGTTCCCGCGTCCCGGCTTCGCCGTCGCTATGCTGACGTTCTTGCGGCTGCGTTTTTCGCGTTGGTGCTCTCGTCAAAATTCAATCGGTGAGGCGCACGCGCTCTCTTTTTCCACTCACCCATTTCACGTCGACCGGCGTGCTTGCTGCGAGTGTCGCCTCATCGATGAACAGAAAAATGTTTGAGCCCTTGCCTTCCGTTATTATGTAGAGCGCATCGATCATCTGCTCTACGCGCTCAGGCGTGGTCGTCTCAATCAACACTCGGAAATTTGGAATGCCGAGCACGTCCACATGCCGGCGTTGCCGGCTTGCTTCGTAGTACGTCAGAAGCTTCTTCCCGACATACGTGCCGAATTGGTTCTTGTAGCGCTCAACCGGCATCTCCCCGCGATCTTTCTCATACATGAAATAGGATTCATGTTCCTCCTGGACAAAGTGCAGTCCGAAGAAACCGTCCGGGATCACCGCGCATCTTCGATGGGTGCTCCCGAGAGAAACGCGCGCGTCTAATCGAATACGATTGACCCGCTTGGGCGCATCCTCAAGGATTTCGCCGCGTTCGAGAACGCGCAGATCCCTTCGGTCGCGTGTCGCAAGTTCCAGCCCAACGAAAAATTCGGATATTCCTACGGAGTGATCGATGAAGCGCCAACCCGCTCCCCTTTCCTTATCGATCCCATCAAGCAGCCGGCGCTGCACGTCGTAACCGTGGCGACGGAGGTAACCCGCTCCCTTGCGCGTCAGCCCGTAGACGAGGGAGCGCGAACCTTTCTGAATATGCCGGTATGCAGCCTGCGCCTCCGGGCGCTCCACATACCCGTTTTCCCAGAGGGCCAGGAGCGCGCGATCAACATTTTGCTGGCTGCCGCCATCGAGCGCCCCGAGTTGCGCCCCGGTCGCCAATCGCAGGCGGGCCAGGTTCGTCAGATGCCGGAGATCGCGAGCCGTGATCCGAAGCTCTCTCGGCTTTTCCGGACGCTCAAATAATCTGCCGCGCTCTGGTGTTCCTTCCATAGCTGTATTTTACCTGTTCTCAAATGTACCCGTCATCATTTGCATGGATGGCCCCTTAGCGTCGGGCGCGCACCTGTCAAGGGCGGCCTACGGCCGCCGCCGCAGGCGGTCGCGACCCTTGACTGGCGCACGCTCCGGCGCAGATCGCTCACCATGCAATTCGACGGTTGGCTCTGCGACCAAGGGTCGCCTTCTTTT
>JAUZEU010000342.1 GCA_030838885.1 Bryobacterales bacterium
CCCTCATCATGGCCCGAATTTTGATCTCCCCGTCGGGGCCCGCGCAATCTCACCCTCCGGCTTGGCGGAGATGGCCCAGCGATCGGAACTGAGCCACCCGGGCCCACTGTGATCTGGAAGTCCCGCACATCCCAGGCGAACGTGATCAGAAATCGGAGCGGCACGTTTGCCGTGGTGATTCTGCCGCCGTTTGAGCGATTGATCGACATGCCACGGCCGCCGGGCGCGCCCGGCTTCACCGACGCTACTTCGAAAACCGCCCCGGTTGTTGTCTGTGCCTGGGCGAATAAACCCGTTACGATTATGACTGAAAGAGCTGCCGCCAATGCCATTCTGTACACTTTGGTCTTCAGACCCTCCTATCCAGACGTTATTCCGCGGGCAACTGTTCAATAGTTCCGTAATATTTCCGCGCAGAATCGCCGGTTTCCGGTAGGACGGCAAGGGTTAGCCATTTTGCGCTGGTCGCGGACGGGTTTTTTTGCGCGATCGCCAAGAGTGGCTGTGACCGGTTCAGGCCGGTTGAAAATCCGAAGCCATTTTGACCAGTGGCAGTCGTTCCAGGTGCTCTGGCCCCTGGATAAGTTGAGCACTCGCCCTCGTCGAGTATGTAGACTTCTCCTTCCGTGATGGCAAGTTGGGCCAGGAGTTTGGCTTCTTCGAGCGCTTTGTCGTACTCGGCTTTGCGCTCGGCCTGTAGTTCTTTGAGTTGTCTCTCGTTCTTTTCGATGCTGCGCCGGATTCTGGATTCGTAGAGAGCGAGTTCCTGGAGCTTTTTGCCGTCGGCCAGCCAGACGCGGGCCTGACAGACGGCGGCATGGCCCTCGGAGGAGTCGATGTCTACGTCGATCATGGGGTTGGACATACCAATGGCAAAGATGTTGCTTTCAAGAGCTCGCGCCCTGTTTAGACGCCATTGGTCTTCAGCGATGGAGGTGGCCAGCCAGCGCTCGCGGTGATTGGCGGGCTGAAGGTCTTCGATGATTCCTTCGCAGTGTTGGTTGAAGGCTACGCGGTCTTCCTTCGACATCGCGTAGAACTGGCCGGTGGTTTGGTCGCGGAAAGCGCTGATGCGGGTGCGCGGTTTTTGTTTGGCGGCTTCCGCCTCCGCGGCTTTTTGCGCGTTGATTTGTCGGATGATTTCGCGATGTCCCATTGGCCTTCCTGGGTCTGACGTCATATTGGTTACCCTCGATTGAGAAGTAACATGCCGAATAGTGGGTAACTGCTGGTGACGTCCGGATGTTATTGAATTAATTCGAGAGATATTTCTGTGACGCGCGTGACCGTTCGGAGCCGGGCAGGCGCGGCCGGGGGTCCGCGCGTCCCGGAGTGGTTGGTTAGTGACTTCCGGCCATCTGGCGGCCGATCACGGCAAGATCAGCATCGACGGGCGTTGTTTCGTGCACGAGATTGCCGCCGCTGATGACGTAAATGCGGTCGGCTATTTCCAGGAGCTCGTCCAGATCTTCGCTCACCAGCAGGACTGCCGCGCCGCGGTTGCGTGTTTCAATTAACCGGTCATGGATGAAATCGACGGCTTTGAAGTCGAGGCCGAAACACGGATTCGCGGCTACCAGCACTCGTACTTCGCCGCTGGAGAGTTCGCGGGACAGAATCGCACGCTGCACATTGCCGCCGGAAAGGTCGCCGATCGGCGCGTCGCCCTGGGGCGGGCGGACGGAGAATTTCTGAATCATGTCGCGCCCGAAGTTCACGATCGATGCGCGATTGAGCAGGAAGCCGGCTTCCCGGAAGGGAGGCTTATCGAACACACGAAGAGCGATGTTCTCGGCCACGCTCATGCGGGGTACCGCCGCATTGCGCAGTGGCTCCTCCGGCAGGACAAAGAAGCGGTGCTTACGCAGCAAAGCGCGGGTGGGCAGGTGGAGCTCGCCAGATACGGTGATGTGCCCTGAGGTGGCGGCGCGCTGGCCGGCGATTACTTCCAGCAACTCTTTTTGCCCGTTGCCAGACACGCCGGCGATACCCACGATCTCTCCTTCGTGCACCGTGAGATCGATGCCGTGGACGGCTTCAAGTCCGTTGTCATCCATGGCCCGGAGCGCGTGCAGTTGCAGAAGGGCTGCACCACGTTTGGCAGGCACTTTATCGACCCGGCGGCCCTCCGGAGCTTCGCCCATCATCATGGCGGCCATGCGCTCGGGGTCGAGGGCCGTCACGCGGCCTGCGCCGGCAAAGCGGCCTCGGCGCAGCACCGTCACGCTGTCGCAAAAGGCCATCACTTCGCGGAACTTGTGAGTGATCAGCAGGACGCTGAGTTCGCCCGCTTCCACCAGGCGCCGGAGGAAGCCGAGCACTTCATCCGCCTCCTGTGGCGTGAGTACCGAGGTCGGCTCATCCAGGATGAGGAAGCGCGTTTCGAGATAGAGTTCCTTCAGGATTTCGACCTTCTGCTTTTGGCCTGCAGACAGGTTGGCGATATGGCTTTCGAGATCTACCTGGAACGGCGCTTGTTTCAGAAAGTCGCGTAGTCTGGTGAACTCTGCTTTCCAATCGATGATGAGCGGCAGATCGGGCCGGGCGAGCACCAGGTTTTCCGCAACAGTCATTGAGGGAATCAGCGTGAAGTGCTGAAACACCATGCCGATCCCGTGGCGTCGGGCTTCACGAGGTGAGCCAGCATGCATAGGAGTGCCGTCCACGCGGACCACGCCGGCGTCGGCTTGATAGACGCCCATGAGGCATTTGACCAGCGTGCTCTTCCCTGCTCCGTTCTCGCCGAGCAGGGCGTGGAAGGTTCCAGGAGCAAGGCGCAGCGAGACGTCATCCACGACCTTCAGCGCGCCGAAGATCTTACTGATGCCAACCGCTTCTATCTCTGGAGGAGGCTGTCTCATTTTTTGCCGAGTGCTCCGGGCATGCCTGCAAGACGGCGGTTCGGTGAGCACGTAGCGATCATCACGGCCATGGTGAGCAGGTACGGAGAGGCGTTGAAGAGATGGTAGTAGCCGTTGACGCCCAGGGATTGCAGGGACGGCCCTAACGCCTGCGCGCCGCCGAACAAAAGCGCTGCGGCAAGGCAACGGCGCGGACTCCAGCGGGCGAAGATCACGAGGGCTACGGCCATGAGCCCCTGGCCGCCGGAGATGCCTTCGGACCAGATGCCCGGGAAGTAAAGAGTGAGATGCGCGCCGCCGACTGCCGCGAGTGCACCGCCGAGAGTGATCGCGAGGAAGCGAACGGCGTTCACGTTGATGCCCAGGGCGCGCGCAGCCTGCGGATCGTCACCTGCCGCGCGGATGTTGAGACCCCAGCGCGTGCGCGTGAAGAGCCAGTGCAGCAGAAAGCTGACGACGATCCCGATAAAGAACAGCGGGCTGATGCGCAGGGCGGATTCCACTGCAGGAACGTGACTCCAGCCGCCCAGCTGGAGCAGCGGTAACTGCGGGGCCATGGGAGCGACAAAGCGTTTGCCGAAGAAGAAGGCGAGGCCGCTGCCAAACAGAATCATGGCGATGCCTGCCGCTACATCATTGACAGCGGGTTGCTGCGTCAGCCATGCGTGGATGGCACCCAGCACCAGGCCTGCGGCCGCGGCCGCGAGCACGCCGAGCCAGGGGGAGCCCGTGAGGTCCGACACGGCGAACGCCGTCATGGCACCCATGAGCAGCACGCCTTCCATGCCGAGGTTGATCTTGCCGCTCTTTTCGGTGAGACATTCGCCCAGGCTGACGAACATGTAAGGAATGCTGCCGCGCATGGCGCCGCCCACGAGAGCAACCGCTACGCCCCACGGGCCGAGGCCCTCAGACGGCAACTGCATTGGCCTTTACTCCGCTGTTGATATGTGCCCGGGTGCGGAACCGCCCGTAGACGGTGTCGCTGAGCAGGATGAAGAGGAAGAGAATGCCTTGCAGGACGGTGATAGTGGCGTCCGGCAGATCATGCGCCCGCTGCAGCATGCCGCCGCTGGCGAGCAGGCCGCCGACCATCACGGAGACAACCAGCACGCCGAGGGGCGACTGGCGCGAAAGGAAGGCCACCAGTATGCCGACGTAACCATAGCCGGCGTTGAGCGATTCATTGCCGCGCCCATGCACCGCCGCGACTTCGATCATGCCCGCAAGCCCTGCACAGGCTCCACCCAGGAAGCCGGCGATCACAACGAGCTTGCCTACAGGCAGGCCTACCAGTTGGGCCGTGCGAACATTGCCGCCGGAGATTTTGAGCGAAAAACCGAAGGTGGTGCGGTCCACCAGAATCCATGCGATCAGGCAGGCAATCACGCCGAAGAGAATGCCGTGGTGCACGTGGGTACCGCTGAAGTAAGCGAGCCGGTGGTCGGGCGTTAGAGGGTAGGTGGCCGGGTTATTGAGACTGGAAGGATCGCGCAAGGGGCCTTCGATCAGCTGGTTCATGAACGCGATGGCCAGGTAGTTCAGCAGCAGGCCGCTGATGACGGCGCTCACGCCGCGGTAGTGCTGCAGTGCAACGCTGAATGCGATCCACAGGCCTCCGCAGAGCATGGCCGCGATGCCCATGGTTACCAGACAGAACCAGGGTGGCATGGAGAGTGTTGCGAGTCCGGCGGAGATGGCCCCCAGGCCACCAACCACTAGTGCGCCCTCATTGCCGATTACGATGATGCCGGCGCGCGCCGGAAGGCTGGTACACAAGCCGCACAGCAATAGGGGAGAGGCACGGACAAGGGTGTTCTGCCAGGAATACCAGCTGCCGAAACCGGCTTTCCAGAGGGAGGCGTAGACCAGCAGCGGGTTGGCTCCGGCGAGGGCGCAGAAGATGCCGAAGACGATCATGCCGGCTGCGATAGCGCCGAAGGGGATGAGTATGGATTCGGCTCGTTTCATCTTTTATTTATCTTTTCCTCATCCGTGCGCCCGCCCGTCCACACCTTCTACTAGCCAGTCCATTTTGTCGAGTGCGACATCGGTGATGCCGAGCGTTCTCCCGGCCGGGACGACGGTGTGTCCTTCGTTGTCGCGAATGGGTCCGCGATAGATTTCGAGCGAGCCGTTGAGGATGGAGGCTTTCGCTGCCGCTATGCGTGAGCGCGACTGTTCAGTGACCGACGGGCCATAGGGAGAGAGTTTGCAGAACTCGTCTTTCAGCGTGCCTGTGAGGCGCCGTGGGATGGTGCCGTTCGTAACGGATTTGCCCGCCCTCACCATTTCCGCGATGCGCACGTAGACTGTGCCCCACGCCCACTGCGCGCCGGTGAGAAAGCCGTGCGGGGCCATGGAGGATTGATCGAACTGATAGCCGCAGCCGAAGACGCCCCGCCGTTCCGCCGTTTGGACGATGACGCGTGGTGAACCGGTGTGGCCGGTGAGAACGTCAATGCCCTGATCGACCAGGCTGCTGGACGCTTCGGCCTCACGCACGGGCAGAACCCAGTCGCCCGTGAAGACCACTTTGGTGGTGGCACGCGGGTTCACGCTGCGCGCGCCGAGGGTGAAGCTGTTGATGTTACGCAGCACCTGCGGGATGGGCTTGGCCGCAACGAAGCCGAGCTTGCCGGTCCGGGTGGAGAGGCCGGCCAGCATGCCGGAAAGGAACTCCACCTCGTCAATGAAGCCGAAGTAGATGCCGATGTTCTTCGGATGCTTCGCTTCGTCATAGAGGCCGCCGCAGTGGAAGAACTGAACGGAAGGGTTTTCGCGGGCTACATCGATTGTGAAGGGGTCTAAGTGCCCAAAGGAGGTGGCGAAGATTACAGAGGCATTGTCCTGGAAGATCATGTCGCGCATGGATTCTTCGGCGGCAACGGTTTCGGGTACGCTTGCTTCATCGATGGCCTTGACCCAGGGAAAGCGGCGTAAGGTAGCCTTGCCTTCCGCGTGGGACTGGTTGTAACCGAGGTCGTTTTTTGGGCCGTTGTAGATAAAGCCGACGGTGAGCGGTTGATTGGTGGAGGCGGCTGGCAGGAGAGCCGGGGCGGCAAGGCCGGCGAGTAGTTCGCGACGGGTCATGCCAGCACTCCGGCCGGGATAGTGCGGAATGCTTCAGGCACGGCCGCGGAGACGATGCCGCGCGCCTGAAGTTCCCATGCGACTCGCAGCAATGCCGCTTCCTGATAAGGCGCGCCGATCAACTGGACACCGAGTGGCATCGAGCCGGGCAGGTGCACCGGCACCGTGACTACCGGCAATCCGACGAAGGAGATGGGCTGCGAGAAGATGCCGATATTGGGGCGCGCCGGTATCTCTTTGCCATCGAGCACGATGGTCTCCTGGCCGATTCGGATGGCCGGGCACGGTGTGGCGGGCGCGAGGATGACATCGACATCGCGAAAGACTTCACGCATGCGGTCACGGTACCAGGAGCGGAATCGCTGGGCGAAACTAACCCAGGCCGCAGGGACAAGAGTTCCGGCGAGGAAGCGGCTGCGGGTGTGCGGATCGAAGTCGGCGGCGCGCTTTTTCAAGTCGGCCAGGTGGTGGTTACCGCCTTCGGAGGCGGTGATGATGTAAGCGGCGGCGCGTGCTCTGGCTGCTTCGGGCAACTCGATCGTGCGGTCTGCTCCGAGTGCGTTCGCGACGGCCGAGACCGCTTCGAAGACAGCGGGTTCTCCCTGCTTCTGAAAGTACCCGCCCGCGATCCCGATGCGAAGGTCCTGCTGGCCGAGGCGCAGTTGCAGAGTGCAGGGTTCGGGGGGGTGGGTGCTGCAGACGGGATCGAGCAGGTCGGGTCCGTGGATGGCGTCAAAAGCGGCTGCCAGATCTTCTGCGGAGCGTGCAAAGGGGCCAATGTGATCCAGGCTTCCGACGAAGAGAAAAGCGCCGCGACGCGAGACGCGGCCGTAGGTGGGCTTCAGGCCGAAGACGCCACAGAAGGCGGACGGCACGCGGATGGAGCCATTGGTGTCAGAACCGAGGGTGAGGGGGACCAGGCCGGCCGCGACGGCAGCGGCTGAACCACCGGAGGAGCCGCCCGCCACGCGGGTCAGATCGTGTGGATTCCGGGTCGCGCCGTAATGGCTGTTTTCGGTGGTGAAGCCATAAGCGAACTCATCCATGTTGAGAGCGCCTACGAGTACGGCGCCTGCACGACGCAGCGCGCAAACGGAGGCAGCATCGTGCTGTGGTGCGGGTGCGTCTGCCCGGATCACGGAGCCGGCAAGCGTAGGAAGTCCCTCTATGTCGAGAAGGTTTTTGACTGCGAAGGGAACGCCTGCGAGCGGGCCGGGATCTTCGCCACGCGCGAGTGCGGCATCCACTTTACGGGCCTCATCAAGGGCTCTGTTGGCGAGGACTTCAGTAAAGCAGTTCAGCGTTCCGTCAAATGCCTGAATGCGCGCGAGGGCGTCTTTGGCGACTTCGGTGGCAGTAGTTTTTCCGGCGCGGATGGCCGCGGAGATGGCGAGCGCTCCGGAGGAGCCGAGATCCTGGCTCATGGTCTGAACACCGGTGCGGACTCAACGTCCTGGGCGAGAGGAAAGTCCATCAAAATTTTGGCGATCTGGCCGATGCGCTGGAGGTCGTCATTTACCGCCGCCCGATTGACAGCCGGGATTTG
>JAUZEU010000343.1 GCA_030838885.1 Bryobacterales bacterium
GCTCAGGCTCCGCAAGCAAATCGCCCAGCCGGTCCAGCCGCCGTTCCCATAGGGAGCGTCGATCACGGACCCACTGCTCCAGGACCGAAAGGCCAGTCGTCTCGAGCCGGCAGGTGCGTACCCTTCCGATTTTTTCGGTGCGCACCAGTCCGCTTTCCTCCAGGATCTGCAGGTGTTGCGCTACCGCAGTGAGAGTGATACCCAACGGCGTTGCCAACCCGGAGACCGACAGGGGTCCCTTGCTGAGCTTTTCGACAATGGCGCTGCGCGTGGGATCGCCCAGAGCGTGAAACACGCGATCAATCTTAACTCTTAGGCCGGGCATTTGCTCGTCAGCGCATCAGCTGCTTTTCCAGCTGTTCGAACAGTTGGCGCCAGCCCATCTCGCGGATTTGCGGGCGGTCGGAGCCCTCGAAGAATGCTCCCTGATGTGTACAGATGAGGTCCGCTCCATTGTTAGTTGGCAGAAGCTCAACCGTGGCCAGCGATGCCGAGAGGCGCTTGTCATTCAGGGTCATCGTTGAAGCAGTCACAATGCGCCGGTTCGGCACAATGTCAAAATAACTTCCCTCGTTGGTGATGGCGACGCCCTGGAACGGGGTGCCTTCCCTGAACCGGTACCGGAGCCGCTCGATGCCTCCGGCGCGAAAATCCATATCAAACTCTTCGACATCGTGGCTGTCACCTTCTGCAAACCAGCGGCGCTTCCTGGCCGGGTCCGCGAAAGCGGTGAAGACGATTTCGGGCGGCTTTGAATACTTACGTTCCATGACGAATGTGCTGTGAATCACCGATTGCTCTCCCATGGTTTTCCTTTGTTTATACTGAAGCCATCGCTTCAGTATTGGTAGCGCCAGTGCGATTGTCAAGTGAACACTTCAGTATTGCGGAAGCCAACAAAATCTCTGTAAACATGTGCTCAATCCGAATCCGTTAAACTGCACTCATGCCGGAAGATCTCCTCGCCCGCGCCAGCGAGCAGGCCGAGCGATCCGAACCGCCTGTGCGCGCTGCAGCCCTGTTGCGAATTGCCCGCGTGCAGACGGTATTCGACCGCCAGCGGGCGCGCCACACTTTCCAGCAAGGGCTGGATGAGACCCGGCGGCTGCCCGGCAATGACGGCGAGTTTCTTCTGGAGCAGGCACGGCTCCTGGCCGCGGCAGTCGCGCCCGACCTTCTGCCCGGAATCCCGCCCAGCCCTCATGAGTACCGGCAGTTCTCGTCGGAGAGCATCGGAAGGATCATGCTCGAACACGAACACGGCGACGCAGCGTACGAGTTTCTGATGCGCTACGACGAGCCTTCCTCGTTTCCCTTCGGCCTCGTGTCGTCCTTAATGCGATGTCTCCGTGATGAAGAACGCCGCTTGATAGTGATCCGGCGCGCAATGGAGGCATGGCGGGCGGCGCCGGACCACCGTTCCGGCAACCGTTTCATTTCCGTATTCCAGTCGGCATGGAAAGCACTGCCAACGGAAGAGGCGCTGGAGTGCGTTCGGGAGATCGTCAGGGTTACCATGAGCCAGCCTGACTTCCCGATCAGGGCCAACTATGATCAGGAACAAACGGTCACGATCACCTCAACACGCGAGCACACTTTCTTTACTATTCTGCATATTCTCCGCCGCCTTGACGCGCCGCTGGCGGAATCGCTGATCGCTGAACAGGAACAACTCGCGGCGGCTGCGCGCCGTTTCCCCAACGGGATGGAGTCCGTGATGGAGCAGGCCGAGCAGCGGCGCAGCGCATCCGGACGCAATGGCGGTGGTTATGGTCTGGCTGGGTCCGCCCGGGAATTCCCCTACATGGAGGCGCTCGTTCCGGGTTCGCGGGACGGAGACCTGGGGCCTGCCATCGAGCATGCAGTCGAGCGCTACCGGGAGGATGCAGCACCCGACAACCCGAACCAGTCCCCGCGAGAGTTTTGGCCTTCGACATGCCGCTTCCGCAGCATTCTCTACAACGCCGGTAAACGGCTGGGCCGCGATGGGGCTGTTTACCTCGACCGCATTCCCGACGACGACCTCCGGCTGTTTGCGCAGATCGAATTCACAGCCGCTCTGGTGGGATTGCCCGAATTGCAGGGCCTGCAGCGGGAGTCCCACCGCAATCCCGGAGGGCTCCCGAGAGCTTCCGGTCGCGGCCCGAACGCACCCCTATACGCTGCCCCAAATGCAGCTGGTCGCCCGGGGCAGAGGAGCGCTGGGCTTGCAGATGCGGTCACATCTGGAATACGTTCGAGACCCGCGGACTCTGTCCAACATGCCGTTATCAATGGGAAGTCACCGAATGCAATCGGTGCCTCAAATGGTCTCCGCACTCAGACTGGTACGTGCAGAAATAAAGCGCGGCGGCGCGCACTTACGCGCCGCACCTCAGCCCATCCATTCGGGATGTTGGGCCGTTCCGTCAAACTGCGTGGTGGTCTTGAACGGTTCGAACTTCCCGGTCATCGCAGCTTCCTTTGTCTTCGCAACGATCTCCTGCAATTGCGACTCAGACATCGGCTTAAAAGTCCGCACGGCCTCGAAAGCCTGATCCAAACGTTCTATCGAGTCGCACCCGTTAATCACCACCGAGGTTGGCAGATTCAAGGCGTAGTGCAGACATTCAATTGGCGTGGCCACACCGGCTTTCAGCACATTGCCAAACGCGATCGGCTTCATCCCGAGCACGGCGATGCCTTCCTTCACCAGCCGCGGCACCACCTGATGCGTGAAGCTTCTGAAGTGATAGTCAAGCACGTTCAGGGGCATCTGGCACGAATCGAAATGGAACTTGTTCTGCGCCGCCACGTCCAGCATTCGCAGATGCACGGCCGGGTCTTTATGTCCGGTGAATCCGATATAGCGTACCTTGCCGGCCTTTTTCGCTGCGACTACCGCCTCCAGAGCGCCCCCCGGAGCGAAGAAGCGATCCGGATCTTCCATCCGGATGTTCTCGTGAAACTGAATCAGGTCAATAGTCTCCACCTGCAGGCGCCGCAGTGATTCATCAATCTGCTTCGCCGCCATATCGCGCGTGCGCCCGTTATATTTCGTCATCAGGAAGACGCGATCCCGGTATCCGTCCTTCAGCGCCTTACCCATGCGGATTTCGCTTCCCCCGTCGTGGTAATCGCAGGAGTTATCGAGGAAAGTGATGCCCCGATCAATGGCGCTCCGTACAATCCGGATACTCTCGCTCTCTTCTTTCGGCACGCCCATGTGATAGCCGCCCAGCCCCAGAGCGGAAACACGCTGGCCGGTCGTGCCAAGGTTCCTGTAGATCATCCCGTTGGATGTCTGCGCATCAAGCTTCGCCGCAACCTGGAGAGCCGCTATCGTTGTCAGGAAATCACGTCGTTCCATACCTGATAGCTTATTCCCGTTCGCGATCCAGCGCGATGTCTAACTGAAAGCATTTTTGTACGCACGGCACGTTCCGATCCGGGGTACATGCGGCGCTGTCCGCCTGCCTGGGCCGGGGGATGTCCGCAGCTTTCGGCAATACGCCTCCGGGTGTGCATCTCTCCGGCTGTACCCGTTGCGCTCGCAGACGCACTTCGGGAAATCATCAAACAGCCCGGTCGGACTTCAGCGCTCGCGGAGAGTGAGTGATCCAGGTCTGCTTTCGAAAGCTGACCCAAGCGTTCGTGAACAGACTGAGACTCGAAAGGCAGCCCAAGGCATGCGCGTCCTGGGGTCATCGAATGATGCTCGCGACAGCCACCAACGTGACCTTTGAAAGGACCGCTTTCGAACTCCACTTTGGAGTATGGGAGGACATCCGATTTGAGCAGGATCTTGAATTTCGTGTGCCCTGGCACACCATATCCAGGCTTTGTACCCATATCGTTCACGAGCTTTCCGTAGAGATTGCCGGGCCGCAAGTCAAGGAACGTCGCGAGCCGTTTAGTCGGGCCGCGACCCCCGAGTCCACGAATATACTCCTGTTTTGCTTCCAAGGCCTGATGAACTATAGTTTGAATCGCAAGCGAATCGTACAACACGTGGGCGTGCGTTCGCGAATTACCACTGATCGTAGCGTGTTGATAGCCATCCGAACTGCATTGCGACAGGGCAAAGTGGAAAGAACATACAAAGCCAGCCATAAACGATCTGAAGATCTTCGGCCCGCATCCTCTCAATCGTACCTTTACTGCCGGGCGAGCAATCGCCCGTTGAATCCCTTCCGAGGGCCATCCGAAAATGCCTTCGAGCCCGGCTGCGTTTGACGAGAACTATGCCAGAACAGATGGACTCTGAGTTAGAGTGATAACGCTGCACAACACCTGAATCCTCACGACACCTGGTGTTGTGAAAGTGAGACTGAGATACATTTAAGCGGGACAAGGAGAAAGAATGGCTGGTCTTCGGTGGATAGCGACGTCGTGTCTGATAGCAATGTGCAGTTTACCTCTCGGCTCCGCAGAGATTGACAACTACTTTCCTCC
>JAUZEU010000465.1 GCA_030838885.1 Bryobacterales bacterium
TCAATACGTCTCCTTAATGGTTGAACCTAACCGCTCCTGCAGTTCCTGCACAGTAAACCCTTCGCGTCCGGCACGCGAGACGAACTCCGCCACCAGCCGATCGAGCTTTTGTTCCCGTTCGGCTTCGTTTTGTTCCAGCTTTGCGTCGGTCAGAAATGTGCCGGTTCCCTGATGCGTGGTCAGGATTCCGGTCAGTTCCAGTTCGCGGTAGGCCCGGACCACCGTGTTCGGGTTGACCTTCAGATCCACCGCCAGCTGTCTTACCGTCGGCAGGCGCTCGCCCGGGCCGATCTTTCCCGAGGCACGAGCCGCATGCACCTGATCGATGATCTGCCGGTAAACCGGAACGCCGCTCCGAAGGTCGAGTTGGAAAGTCACTCTGATGTATTAATACACTAGTACACCAGAAGATACAAGCAATATTTTAGTCCGGCGACAAACAATAATGAATCGAACTGACGTGAGCGTTGAGCCGGAACGAGTTCGAGCCCTGAACCTGGCACCCCTGCGTGAGGGAGCTGGCTTTGTTTTGTATTGGTCCCAAATGAACCGGCGCGTGGAGTCGAATCATGGGTTCGCTTTTTCAGTCCGGCTCGCGAACGAGCACAATCTGCCCCTGCTGGTGTATGAGGGGCTGACCTGCACTTATACCCACGCCAGTGATCGGCTTCATACCTTCGTCCTCGAAGCGGTCCCTGGCACAGCCGCGGAACTGCGTCGTCAACGGGTTGGTTTTTTCTTCTACCTGCGCGCGACCCCTGAACACCCCAACGACGTACTCTACCGCCTGGCGGCCGACTCCCTCTGCGTGGTGACCGACGACTACCCGACCTTTATCGCGGCAGCCCACAACAGCCGGGTCCCCGAAAAGATCGGCGTGGCATACTACGCTGTCGATTCCAGCTGCATCGTCCCGATGAGCCGGCACGAAAAGCGCGCCTATGGGGCTTACACCATCCGGCCAAAAATCAAGCGCGAACTCCCGTTGTACCTGAAAAAAATCGAAGCCGAACCGGTGAAACGCCCATGGCGCGATGATCTTCTCCCGCCAGACCTCAGGAAACTCCGAACGGACGTCAGGGCTTCCAACATCCCTGCCCTGGTCGCCGGCTGCGCGATCGACCACAGCGTCAGGCCATCCAGCAGCTTCACTGGCGGCTACGCTATGGCACGCCGGCATCTGGATCTTTTTCTGGAGAAGAAGCTTTACCGGTACGACCGCGAAAGCAACCAGCCCTCGAAACGCGCCAACAGCGATCTGAGCCCTTACCTGCACTTCGGCCAGATTTCGTCCCTGGAAGTCGCGCTCGCTGTCCAGACTTATGCGGAAGAACATGGACTGATGGCAGGGGATTTTCTGGAAGAACTCATTGTCCGCCGCGAACTCGCCTTTAACTTCGCCCGGTTTACCCCCCATATTAAGTCGCTGGAACCACTGCCGGACTGGTGCCAGCGCACCTTAAGAAAACATGCCGCCGATCCCCGTCCTGTCCTTTATTCTCCGGAACAGCTCGAAAAGGGCGAGACTTACGACGCGCTCTGGAACGCCACCCAGAAAGAGTTGCTGATCCGGGGCAAAATCCACGGCTACTACCGGATGTACTGGGGCAAAAAGATCATTGAGTGGACGCCCACCTATGAGCAGGCGCTGCAGGTGATGATCCGGCTCCATGATGTTTACGCGCTGGACGGACGCGACCCGAACACGTACACGAATATCCTCTGGTGCTTCGGCCTGCATGACCGACCGTGGGGCGAAAGGCCCATCTTCGGGCAGCTTCGATACATGTCGCTCGAGGGCATGAGGCGCAAAACGAACACAGACGAATACATTAAAGAAGTAATGGCTCTCGAAGAGACCGGCAAGGATCCGTACCGGATATGAAGTGCATCGTTATTGGCGGAACCGGGTTCATCGGCCGCCGCGTTGTTGCACGCCTCCGGGACCGCCATGAAGTCGAGGTATGGAACCGGAGGATGGGAGCCCAACCATCTTCAGACAGGCTTGACGGGGCGAATGCCGTGATCCATCTGGCCGGAGAGCCCGTCGCACAACGCTGGAATGCGGACGTAAAACACCGTATTCACGATAGCCGCGTGCAGGGAACCCGCAAACTGGTGGACGCGATTGCCAATGCAGAACGGCCGCCGAAAGTCCTGGTCTGCGCGTCCGCCGTCGGAATCTATGGCGATCGCGGGGACGAAATCCTGACGGAAACCTCTGCGCCAGGCAGAGGTTTTCTGGCTGATGTCTGCAAGAACTGGGAAGCGGAAGCCAGCCGCGCTGCAGGTCCGGGGCTGCGCGTGGTGAAGCTCCGAATCGGCTTCGTCCTGGGCAAGGGCGGGGGAGCCATGGCGAAGATCCTTCCCGCATTCCGAATGTTCGCCGGCGGGCGCCTCGGTTCAGGCAGGCAGTGGATGCCGTGGATCCATCTGGACGACGTGACAGAAATGATGATTCACGGGGTGGAGAGTGAGGCTGTGTCAGGCGTCTGGAACGCCACCTCGCCGAACCCCGTGCGGAACGCCGAGTTCACTCAGGAATTAGCCCGGGCCGTACACCGCCCCGCGTTGATCCCGGTTCCGCCCTTTGCGCTTAAGCTCGCCTTCGGTGAGTTCGGCGAGCACATGCTTGACAGTGCCCGAGTTATCCCGGCAGCCGCAGCAAGGGCTGGTTTTCAGTTCCAGTATCCGGAATTGGGCCCGGCGCTGCGCGATCTGGTCTGATCAGCGATTCCGATACCAAACCGCCGACTGTGGATAGCCCCGCCCATAGTCCGTCACATCCATTCGCTCGTTATCGGGAGAAATCGTGGCTTCCATTCTCCCCGGCATGCCCAGATTATTCGTATAACCGATCTGCAGATAGTGCCCGCGGATCATTCCATAACCGGCGGAAGCCAGTACTCCGTAGCTGAAGACCTGCATCACGACGGATGTCCCGTTCTGGGTAATCGAGACACCCAGCGGATCGGCTCTCCAGGATCCCGAGATATTCGGCGTCGCTTCATGTTGCGGGCGTTCCTGCACCCGAGCCGGGTTATCTGTCGAAGCCGGGTTGGCAGGCAAAGCCCGCGCTGCCAACTGGTTCTCGAGGTCGTGCACTCTGCTTTGCAGTTGGGATGTATCAGGCTTCTCCGCAGGCTGACTCGGCTGCCCGGATTCAGCATGCGCAGTCGGCGGCGCAATCCCGCCGCTTAACTCCACTGATACTGTACCGGTACTGATTTTCGTGGGCGTGAAGCCCAGTTGCTTCACCGTGACCAGAATCGCGATGACGCCCAGAACTCCCCACACGATGTACCTGACTCCGCTCTTTCCCTGTGACTCCACAAATGCCTCCAGGTGTACGGGCTGGGAATAAGTATACGGAATAGTGTAACCTTTTCGGCGTCCGGCAGTTTTCCCGATTGGAACGCGCAGGTGAATCAGACCGATCACGAACTGATGGTGGCCGTAGCGCGCGGGAATCTGGCGAGCATGAGCGAAATTTACCAGCGCCGGCATCGGAATCTCTTCCGCTTCTTTTTCCGGCTGACCGGCAGACAGGCGACGGCGGAAGATCTTGTCCATGAAGTTTTCCTGCGCATGATCCGGTATCGCCATACCTATCTGGCTGGTGACAGCTTTGAGGCCTGGATGTACCGTATTGCGCGGAACGCACTGGCGGATCAGGCGAAGAAGCACCGGCTGGAATCTCCGGCCGAAGATCACCAGTTCGAGGTGCTGGACGGTGGACGGCCGTCGGCATTCGAAGAGATGGTGAAGCAGCAGGAACTGGCTCTGCTGCACCGGGCGCTCCGTGAGTTGCCGGAAGACAAGCGGGAACTCATCGTGCTGAGCAGGTTTCAGGGCCTTTCGTATGAGCAGATCGGCCAGATCGTCGGGTGTGAAACGGGCACGGTCAAGGTGCGCGTGTTCCGGGCGATGAAGGAAATCGGCAGGATTTATAACAACCTCGCGAAGGAGAAAGCATCATGATGTGCGGGCACGCGAAGGAATTGATGGCGGCGTCCTGGATGCCTGGCAGCGGGGCCGGCGAGCTTGATGCGCCGCAGGAAGCGAAGCTCAGACAGCATCTGAGCGGATGTGCTGAGTGCAGCGCGGAGATGTCGCAACTGAGTGCGTTGTGGGATCGCCTGGCTGATCTGCCCGCGCCCGAACCGAGCCATGCGCTGGCGGTCCGGTGGGAGTCCACGCTGGACTCCCTGATCGCATCGCGCAGGCAGAAGTCGTGGAGGTTCTCCCTGGCCTCACTCTGGCCGGAGCGCCCGGTTTGGCAGGTGACAATTGCTGTTGCTTGCCTTGCGCTGGGTCTGGCAGGTGGGTCTTTTGTGAACGGGAAGCGGGGCGACAGCCGCACAGAAATCGCCGCGCTCCGGGAGGAAGTGGCGAACACGAAGGAAATGGTGGCGCTCTCGCTGCTGCAGCAGCAATCCGCCGGCGAACGGTTGCGCGGCGTCGATTACACGGTTCGGATGCGAACTGTGGAGCCTGACGTTGTCTCCGCGCTCATTCAGGCGGTGAATCACGATTCGAATGTGAATGTGAGGCTGGCTGCGATTGACGCTTTATCAAGAGTGTCGGGCAATCCGCAGGTGCGTCAATCTATGGTGCAATCGCTGGGCGAGCAGGATTCGCCCATGGTTCAGGCTGCGTTGATCGATTATCTTGTGGACGCACGGGACCGCGGAGCTGTGGACACTCTGAAGCGACTGGCTGGCCGCAGAGATCTGAACCCGTCTGTGCGCCAGCGGGCCGACCGGGCCATGCAACAACTCACGGAATACAGATAAAGGAGAGCGCCATGAGAAGACTTGGGATCTCAGTAGCTATAAGTGTGTTCACGCTGGCAGCGGCCTCGCGCAGCGACTATAAGGTCGAGGAGCGTGAGGCGATCCGTCACATTTTCGCGAAAGACACTACCCTCGACATCGACAGTGTCACTGGTTCCATTATGGTGACCGGCGATAACGGGAACACCATAAGAGTGGAAGGCGAAAAGGTCATCCGGGCTATCGGTCAGGGTGAGTTGCAGCGGGCGAAGCGCGAGGTCGTGCTGGATGTGAATGAGAGAGACGGGATCGCTCAGCTCTATGTCAATGGTCCGTTCCGAGTCAACAATCACTCCAGCGAGAACCATGGATTCCACGACCACCGCGAGCGCGAGTATGAGGTCAGCTACAACTTCGTGGTGCATGTGCCGCGGGCGACGGAATTGCGTCTGCATACGGTGAACGGCGACGTCAAAGCGGATGACACGGCCGGTAAGTTCGAGATCAGGAACATCAACGGCGGCATCACGATGAATAACATCGCAGGCTCCGGTTCCGCGGATGCTTTGAACGGTGCAACGGTGGTCAAGTTCCGGGAAAACCCGAAGGCGAACAGCTTTTTCAAGTCATTCAATGGCAGGGTGGATGTTACATTCCAGCCCGCGCTCTCGGCAGACTTGCGCCTGAAGACTTTCAACGGTCACGCTTACACCGACTTTGACGTGACAGCCCTGCCCACACCGGCTGAGCCGGCGGAGCGGAAGAACGGAAAGTTCGTTTACAAGTCGGATAAGTTCAGCATGATGCGGGTGGGCTCGGGCGGTCCTGAACTGAAGTTCGAGACGTTCAACGGTGATATTCACATTCAAAAGCAGTCGCATTAATTTCAAGGAGAAGAAGAGATGAAGATTTTTCGGGCAGGTTCACCCGCATTGGCGTGCGCTGCTATTCTTGTTGCTCAGGGTTTGTACGCGCAGGACAAAGTGACCGTCCCGCTGTCCAACGCCTCGCAGCCCGCAACTGTCAAGGTGCATTTGATGCACGGCAGCATTACCGTCACGGGCGGCGCCTCCGGGCAGGTGGTGGTGGAGTCCAGTAAGGCAGCTGGCAGGAATGAGAAACGGCAGCCCAGGGATGTGCCTCCGGGCATGAAGCGAATCGATATTGGCAGGGGCGGGATGGACATTGTGGAGGATCACAACGTTGTAACCATCTCGACAGGAAGCCCAAATGCCGGTTCCAACATTGTGGTTCAGGTACCCACAAACGCTTCCCTGCAGTTGAAGACTCTCAATGGCGGGAACATCGAGGTCACCGGCGTGAATGGTGAGATTGAGGTGGACGACCTGAACGGGGCCATTTCTCTGAAGAATGTGTCAGGGTCCGTGCTGGCTCACTCGCTGAATGGTTCGGTGACGGCTGTTCTGGACAGGGTGACGCCGGATAAGCCGATGTCGTTCACCTCGCTGAACGGGAAAATCGATGTAACGTTGCCTGGAGATACCAAAGCGCGTGTCCGCCTGAAGACTGACAACGGCGCGGTTTACAGCGACTTCGATGTGAAGATCGAGGTCGACGCAAACAAACCCGTGGTGGAGGACAACCGCGGGCAGGGCGGGAAATACCGCATCAAAGTCGATCGCAGCGTTTACGGCTCCATCAATGGCGGCGGGCCGGAATACCGGTTTGAAACCATGAACGGGAACATCTTCATCCACAAGAAGTAGGTTTATAAACGGCCGCAGAACTCGTCTGCGGCCCTCCGGTTTTAATGGCCTTCGCTAACGTAGTTCCGGTTCCACTCCGGAATCACTACAGTCACATCACCCTTCACCACTGCCTGACAACCCAGCCTTGAATTCAACTGGAAATCGGCTGCCTGTTCCACTCGATCAATCTCATCGTCCTCAATCTCCGAAAGATTGTTCACGCCCTCTTTGACGACCACGTGGCAGGTGGTGCATGCACAGCTTCCTCCACACGCATGTTCCAGATGAAAGCCATTGTTCATCGCGATATCGAGCAGCGATTCCGGGAGTCCGTGGCCCTTGTAGGGCAGTTTGCCCGATTCAAATTCAAACGTCTCATTGGCGGGCAGAAAAGTTACCTTGGGCACATCTTCGATTGTAGCGATGCGGCTTACAGCAACCGCATATAATCGCGGGGTGATCAATGTGATCAATAAGATGGCTGTCCTGTTCATCGGCGCTGCTTCCGCGTCCGCGTTGGACCTGAAGCACGCAGCGGTGCAGCTTTCGCCCAATCCCAATGCGATTGAGAAGAAAGCAGCCACGATGATTGCGGAGGAGGTGGAGAAACGGACGCAACTCCGGTTGCTGCTGAATTCCGGCGACGGCGCACCGGTGATCCGTATTTCGAGGGGCTCCGGGCCGGCAGACGGCTTTACCGTCACGACCTCCGGAAGCACGGTTTCCATTCGGGGCAATGATGACCGCGGCGTCATCTTCGGGGCTGGTTATTTCCTGCGCCAGGCGCACATGTCGCGCCAGCGCTTTGAAATTGCCGATAACCTGAGCGTGACTACGGCTCCAAAGATTGCGATCCGCGGGCAGCAGCTGGGGTATCGACCGAAGACGAACGCGTATGACGGCTGGTCCGTTCCCATGTGGGAGCAATACATTCGCGAACTTGCGATCTTCGGCGTCAATACGGTTGAGCTGATTCCGCCGCGTTCCGATGATGACACCGACAGCCCACACTTTCCCCTGCCTCCCATGGACATGATGGTCGAGATGTCTCGCATCGCGAATGAGTACGGGCTCGATGTTTCCATCTGGTATCCGGCGATGGACAAGGATTATTCGGACCCGAAAACGGTTGATTTCGCTCTGAAGGAGTGGGGCGAAGTGTTTCGCAAGCTCCCCCGCATCGATGCGATCTTTGTTCCTGGTGGCGACCCGGGCGACACGCCGCCTAAAACTCTGCTGGCGCTGCTGGAGAAACAAACGGCGGTGCTGCATCGCTACCATCCCCGGGCGCAAGTGTGGGTCTCGCCGCAGAGTTTCGATAAGAAGGGCTTCGACGAATTCGTCTCGGTCGTGGAAAAGCAGCCGGCGTGGCTCTCGGGTGTTGTTTTCGGCCCGCAGGTGCGGGGCAGTATTGCCGATCTGCGCGGGCGTCTTCCGAAGGCGATTCCTATCCGTTTCTATCCCGATATCACGCACAGTCTGAATGCGGAGTTTCCGGTCCCCGATTGGGACTTCGCCTTTGCGACGACAGAAGCGCGCGAGGTGATCAATCCGCGCCCGGTAGGTGAGGCAGCGATTTTCCGCCGCTACGTGCCGTATTCGAACGGCTTCGTCACTTACTCGGAAGGCTGTAATGACGACGTGAATAAGTTTGTCTGGAGCGGGCTGGGGTGGAACCCCGAGGCGAACGTTTCCGATTTGCTGCGGGACTACAGCCGCTTTTTCATCGGATCGGATTTGGGGGAAGGCTTTGCACAGGGCCTGCTTGCTCTGGAACGTAACTGGCGCGGTCCGCTGGCCACGAACGGCGGCGTGGATTCCACGCTCGCCCAGTTGCGGGAGCTGGAACGCCAGGCCACACCGCAGTTGCGCCTGAACTGGCGCTTTCAGCAAGCGTTGTACAGAGGGCATTATGATGCGTTTCTACGGAAGCGCCTGCTTGCTGAGACCGAGCAGGAAGAGCGAGCGAACTCAGCTTTGCGCGAGGCAGACCGTGTTGGTTCGCTGCGAGCGATGAATCAGGCTGAGGAGGTTCTGGACAGAGATTCTCTTTCACCGGATGCCCGCGAACTGCGCGCCCGCGTTTTCGAACTGGCGGAGGCGCTCTTTCAGAGTATTCACATGCAACTCAGCGTGCCCCGGTATCAGGCGATCGGTTTGGGCCGTGGCGCCAATCTGGATGCTATCGACTTTGCGCTGAATAACCGCATGTGGCTGAAAAACGAGTTTGCGCAGATTCGCAGCCTGACGGATGAGAAGGCCCGAATTGCCCGAATCGGCCAGATTCCCGACTGGACCAATCCCGGGCCAGGAGGGTTCTATGACGACCTGGGCGACACTACGCGGCAGCCGCATCTGGTTCCCGGAGAGCCGTTTGACAAGGATCCGGACTTTCTGAAATCGCCCCTGACCGGCTTTGGCAGTCTGCCGCAGCAGGGCTGGCGCGTTTCATGGTTCACGGATGCGGAGACGCTTGGCGACACTCCCCTGCGGATGCATTATGCCGATCTGGACCGCACGGCGCCGTACGCAATCCGTGTGGTTTACGGCGGCGGCACTCCGAAGGCTCAGCTCCGGCTGGTGGCGAACAGCAGCACCGAGATCCACGGTTTTCGCGCGAAGCCCTCGCCGATCGCACCCATCCAGTTCGATATCCCTCAGGCAGCCACGGCTTCCGGCGAACTGACTCTGGAATGGACGAAGCCTGCGGGCGGTGGCGGCAACGGCCGCGGTGTGCAGGTTTCCGAAGTATGGCTGATCAGAAAGTAGGGGCGTACCGCTGGCAGGTGGTCGCGATGCTTTGGGCGATCTCGTTTTTCAATTATGCGGACCGGCAGGCAATCTTCTCAGTGTTCCCGCTGCTGCAGAAATCGATGGCGCTGGACAACGTGCAGCTGGGCTTGCTGGGGAGCGCTTTTGCCTGGGTGTACGGGTTGGGCGGTATGTTCGCGGGTACCGTCGTGGACAGGGTCCGGCGCAAGACGGCGATCATCGGCGGGCTTTACTGCTGGAGCATTATCTGCGGTGCTACAGCTGCCGTGAGCTCGTTTCGCGGGCTGTTCATCATGCGCGCGGCCGAAGGGCTGGGCGAGACGTTTTACTTTCCGGCATCCATGTCTCTGGTCAGCGACTATCACGGGCCTGAGACGCGCTCGCGGGCGATCGGCATTCACCAGACCAGCGTCTATATCGGGACCATCGCGGGTGGGTTCTTCGCGGGCCTGATCGGGCAAATCTATGGGTGGCGCTGGTCTTTCGTGGTGTTTGGCGGGCTGGGGATACTGCTGGGTGTTGTCCTGGGGCGATGGCTTCGGGAGCCGGCGGTTGGCGGCCGGAATTCGCAAAAGGTGCCGGTGCGGGAGAGCCTGAGTGTGGTGTGGGGTTCGCCCGGCGTGCTGCTGCTAATGGCTGCCTTTTGTTGCGCGAATTTCGTTGCGGTGGTTCTGCTCACATGGATGCCGAAGTTTCTGTTCGACCGCTTCCACATGAGTCTGGCGCTGTCCGGCCTGACCGCTACACTTTACGTCCAGCTGGCGAGCATGTGCGGTTCAGTCACGGGAGGCTGGCTGGCGGATAAGTGGCGCTCGCGCACTCCTGGCGGGCGCATGCTGGTGCAGGCGGTCGGGGTTTTCGGCGGGGCACCTTTCGTGGTGCTCTGCGGGATGACGCGGTCCATTGTCTGGCTGATTGTGGCGCTGACGGTCTGGGGTTTCTTCAAAGGACTGTATGACGCGAACATCTTCGCTTCCGTGTTCGATGTTGTTCCGCCCGAAGTGCGAGGGACTGCGGCAGGATTTATGAACACAGTCGGATGGCTCGGCGGAGGCGGCAGTGCGCCGTTGGTAATCGGCTGGATTTCGCAGAGCCAGGGGCTGGGGCCAGCCATCGCTATGGCTTCTTTGGTGTATGTGCTGGCGGGGGTGCTGCTGTTGTTCGCAGCGAAAGCGGCTGCTCCGCAATCTGTGGCTGTCCTTCAGTGAGGGAGATGGTCCGGTTCACTGGCAGGGCGGACCACTGCTGAAACGTCTCCGTTCGGCCAGCGGACTTCGAGGCGATCGACCGAGGTGACTTTGCCAAGGCCGAAGTACCGGAAGCTATGTGAGGAGTAGCTGCCTCCGCTCATCACTTCCGACATCTGTCGGTGCCCGCCGGCTTCAACCGTGATCCGAGCGTTCATCGCACTTCGGTTCGTCAGCCGGACTGCAAGCGCATTCTGAACCGAGCCCAAATTCTTCAGCAGACACTGCACGTCATTTCATGTTGACGATCACAATTTCGGCCGACCATTGCCATCGAGATCGCCGGTCGCGAGACCACGGCAGGCCGTTCCCGTGCGAACCCCGGCGCGGCTGACGCCGTGACGTCCTC
>JAUZEU010000382.1 GCA_030838885.1 Bryobacterales bacterium
ATCGTGCTATGTTGCGAGAAGTGGTACAAGTACGCCTCTGCCGACTCCCGATGAACTCCGCTCTCGCTTTACTCATTCCCTGCTCTATCCTGCTGCCTGTGGCTCTTGGGCAGGTAACGTTAAACCCCGTACCCACCCGGGTGGTCGGGCAGACTTCGGTGCAGGTGACCAACCTGAACCCAAATCTGGTGGAGGGCAGGGAGCTTTTTAACCCTTTAGGGGTGGCGCTCGATCTGACCACAAATCCTCCGGGACTTTACATAACAGACACCGGTAATAACCGGGTTCTGGCTTTCCGCAGCGCCTTAGGTTTTTCCAATGGGCAGAAGGCCGACTTCGTACTTGGCCAACCCGATCTCGTCACCACTACGGCACAGGGTCCGGGCCGTACCAACCGCTCGACAGGGTTCACAAGCCCCACTGGTTTAGTGGTCGACACCAAAGGCAATCTGTACGTGGTGGATTCCGGCAATAACCGAATCCTGCGTTTTCCGAAGCCATTTACGCAAACCGGAGATCAGATTCCCGATCTGGTGATTGGCCAGCAGACGTTTTCGGCCGGCACCGCCAATCAGGGTGGAATTTCTGCCTCAACGCTGGCGACCTCCGCTTCAGCGACATTCTTTTCTTTTCTGGCTTTCGACTCCTCTGGCAACCTCTGGGCGGCGGATCCGGGGAACAACCGCGTGCTCCGTTTTAACGTTTCACTGCTGGGTGATCAGGCCACGCCTGGGCCCATCGCCGATGTAGTGCTCGGCCAGCAGGATTTCACTACGAGCACCTATAACGCGGGTACAAATGCTGCCACCACGCTTTCCGCCATTGCTACGCCGACTGGTATTGCATTCGACCCCGGCGGCCGTCTGTTTGTCTCGGAATCTACGGCCACACAGCACGGCCGCATCCTGGTATGGACCCCGCCGTTCCGTTCGGGTCAATTTGCCTCGCGGCTGATTGGAGTGGATACGGATGCTGCTGCCCCGCCGCCGGTCAGTGAACGGCAATTGAACGGGGCAACCGGAGCCCTGTTTACTGTGGGGAACCAGATTGGGATCGCGGATGCAAACAATAACAGGCTCGTACTGTATCCGCCTTACGAACAATGGTCCGGCAACACTCTGAATCAATCTGCCATTCAGGTCATAGGCCAACCTGACTTCAACACCGGAACGGTGAATCAGGGCCAGCCTGGCGCAGGCGCATCGACGCTTTCTCACCCGGGCAGCGCGGCGTTCTCCGGTTCCGAATTGTTCGTCGCCGATTCCGGCAACCACCGCGTGGTGGCGATCTCTCAGGCTTCGGGTGCGTTCGGACCGGCTACGCGGGTGATCGGTCAGGATGCGTTGACACTGAATACGGCCAATCTGATCGAGGGCCGGGAATTCGATTTCTCCGCTGGTGGAGACGCCGGGGTTGCAGTGGATTTGAATGCGAGTCCGCCCCGTCTCTACGTCGCTGATACCTATAACAACCGGATCCTGGGCTACAAAGATCTTCGAAATCTTCAGACTGGCGGGAAAGCCGATATAGTGATCGGGCAGCCGGATTTTCAGCAGTCCCGCATCAACTATCCTTCGAATAATGTTAATCAGTTAAATCAGTCCGGCCTGGCGGCTCCCACCGGGCTGTATGTGGATCCCGACGGCAATCTGTACGTCGCCGACACAGGTAACGGGCGGGTACTGCGCTTTCCGAAACCGTTCGACAATTACAACGCTGGCTTGCTGCAGCCCGCGGACCTGGTGCTGGGCCAGGCCAACTTCTTTACGAAGATCACGGATGCGACATCGCGTACGATGGCGGCCCCGTACGGGATTGCGCAGGCGAGCGAGCACGGCCTGCTGGTTTCCGATGTAATTCACAGCCGCGTGCTGTATTTTCCAGGAACGTCGAAGACTTTCACGAATGGTGAGACGGCGGCCATCGTTTTCGGGCAGCGGGACTTCAGCTCCTCTGGCCCCGGCGGGGACATGAACCAGATGAGTGCCCCGCATCACATCGCTACAGATGCGGATGACCACCTGTATGTCGCCGATACGAATAACGGCCGGGTTCTGATTTTTGACCATGCCCCCACGGCTATCCCCGGCACACCCGCTGCCATCGCCCTGACAAACAATCTGAACAGACCGCGTGGGTTGTACGTAAGTCGTCTGACGAATGAGATCTGGGTAGCGGACGTGGGCACCAATGCCGCGATTCGCTTTCCGCCCTTCAACTCGCTGCCAGGGGTAAACTTTGCGTCAAACGCCACGCTGAGTGAAGTGGCGCCGCTTGCCCTCGCTCAGGACGCGTGGGGGAACATCTTTATCGCCGATAACACAAATCGTGTGGTGGTGCATTATCCGGGTCTGGCGGCACTGAATGCCGCGAACTTTCTGCGCATGAACAATCTGGCGCCTGGTATGATTGCCGCTCTGTATTCGACCGGCAACTTCCACCAGTTCGGCGCCGCCAGCCAGACCAGCAGTTCTCTGCCGTTACCGCGTACTCTGAACGGTATCCAGGTGCTGTTCAACGGTGCGCCTGTGCCGCTGTTCTATGCGGGGACGGATCAGATCAATTTCCAGGTGCCCTCGGGCGCGCCCGTGAGTGGCACGGCGAACCTGCAGGTTCTGGAAGTCGCCACAGGGCGTCTTTTGGGAGATGCCACCGTTTTGATGACCCCGGTGAACCCCGGCTTGTTTACCCAGGCGGCAAACGGCATTGGGGCTGCGCTGGCAGCGAATAAAGACGGGACACTGAATACCCAGACCAATCCCGCGATTGCCGGAGATTTCATCACTGTTTACGGA
This sequence comes from Bryobacterales bacterium, assembly GCA_030838885.1. Classification (GTDB taxonomy): domain Bacteria; phylum Acidobacteriota; class Terriglobia; order Bryobacterales; family Bryobacteraceae; genus BOG-234. The sequence continues at coordinate 2,796 of JAUZEU010000382.1, forward strand.
ACCGGCGAAGGCGTTATTCCGGGAGGCCCGGCGGACGGCGAGGCTGCAAAGACAGCTTTGGCATCGCCACGCCCGCCCACGGTAATCGTTGGAGTTCATGCCCAAACCGGGAGCGACGTTCAGTACGCCGGCATAGCGCCTGGGCAGGTGGGTGTCTGGCAGGTGAACGTCAGAATTCCGAGTGACACCATCACTTTGCCTACGGCGCCTACCCAGCTCATCGTGATACAGGACACCGCTCCATCCGGCGGACTCCCGCTCGGGCGGGCTGTGATCATCTATGTGAAACAGCCCTGAGGAGCTGAATTAATCGCCGCGCACCGAGTGGCGTTTCACGTTCAGCGCTTTGCCGGTTTCTTCGTCTACCTCCACGATGACGGAATGGAGTTCCACGGTGCCTTTGGCCGCCTCCATCTTGATCGGCATGGCGGTGAGGAACTTCTGTATGACCGGCTCTTTCTCGACACCGATCACGGAGTTGTAGGGTCCCGTCATTCCGCAGTCGGTCTGGTACGCGGTTCCGCCCGGCAGAATACGCGTATCTGCAGTTGGTATGTGGGTGTGCGTGCCAACAATGGCGGAAACCCGCCCGTCCACGTACCAGCCCATCGCCATCTTCTCGCTGGTGACTTCGGCATGGAAATCGACGAAGCGCACCTTCACGTCCGACGGGATGGAAGTCAGAATCTCATCCACCTTCCGGAACGGGCAATCGGTATTTGCCATGTAAACGCGTCCCTGCAGATTGATGACAGCGCAACGCGCTCCGGAAGGCGTCTCGTGAATGTAAATCCCCGAGCCTGGCGCCGGTGGCGGATAGTTCGCCGGACGGATGAGGCGCGGCTGGCGCGAGAGGTAATCGTAGATGTCGCGCTTATCCCAGATGTGATTCCCGGTGGTCATGACATCAATGCCACAGCGAAACAAATCCTCGGCAATGTTGGGCGTGATGCCAAAACCGGCCGCCGAGTTTTCACCGTTGGCAATCACCACGTCAATTCCCTGGGACGTGCGGATATCTGCAAGATGATCGGCGACGATTCGGCGGCCGGCATGGCCAAAGATATCGCCAATGAAGAGTAGTTTCAATGTGTAGAGGTACCTTAAAGGGGTGAACAGCCATTATATTGCCCGTGCAGGCCGGACCGTTGCGGATCGGTATTGATTCGGGCGGCACCTTCACGGATTTCGTCATCCTTCACGACGACGGACGGCTGGAGTCGTTCAAGCTGCGTTCCGATCCGGCCTCGCCCGCGAGTGTGATTCTGGCCGGCATCGCGCGCGCGACCGGGGGCACGCGGGTAATGGCAGACATTGTTCACGGGTCGACGGTTGCGACCAACGCTCTGCTGGAGCGAAAAGGCGCGAGAACTGCTTTTGTCACGACCGCCGGATTTGAGGATCTGATTGCGATCGGCCGCCAGAACCGGCCCGAGCTCTACAATCTAACCCCCGCACTGGCTCGTCCGCTGGTGCCTCGTGAAATGTGTTTCGGTGTTGCGGAGCGGATTCTGTTTGATGGCACAGTAGAGACACCGCTGCAGATGGATGGCCTGCGCGAGCTGCTGGCAGGCGCCGAATCCGTTGCCATCTGCCTGCTGCACTCTTATCAGAACGATATTCATGAACGCGCTTTGCTGGAAGGCCTTGCGGGTGTAGGGTATGTGTGCGCTTCGTGCGATGTGTCGCCTGAATTTCGCGAATTCGAACGCGCCAGCACCACGGTTATCAATGCTTACGTCGGGCCGCTTATGGACTGTTATATCGGCCAGCTCGAAGACCAGTGCCCGTATCCACTGGCGATTATGCAATCGAATGGCGGCCTGCTCACCGCCAGTGAAGCGCGGAAGCACGCGGTCCGAACCATTCTCTCGGGTCCGGCGGGTGGGATCGTGGGGGCAGTGGGAATCGCAGGCGTCGCAGAATTCAGGAAGGCGCTGACGTTCGACATGGGGGGCACCTCGACGGACGTTGCTCTGGCAGGACAGGAGCCCCGTTTAACAACCGAGGCGCGCATCGATACCTTCCCCGTGCGCGTTCCCATGCTGGATATACACACCGTGGGCGCGGGCGGCGGCTCAATTGCGTATGTCGATGCGGGCGGCAGTTTGCGGGTGGGACCTGAGAGCGCGGGCGCCGTGCCTGGCCCTGCATGCTATGGCATGGGCGATGCTGCAACTGTGACCGACGCTCAGGTAGTGCTGGGGCGCATCGCAGCGGATCAGCTGGTGGGCGGCGAGATGCACCTGGAGCCGGAGCGAGCTGAACGCGCCGTGGCGCGAATTGGCGAGAGCCTCCGTCTCACCACCGTGGAGACGGCCGCGGCAATTATCCGGGTGGCGAACTCCAATATGGAGCGAGCTATTCGTTCCGTCAGCGTGGAGCGCGGCGAAGACCCGCGCGATTTCCCGCTGGTCGCTTTTGGCGGTGGCGGCGGGCTGCACGCCTGCGACATCGCTCACGAATTGGGAATCGGCACCGTGATTGTTCCCCGCCTGGCGGGCGCTCTTTCCGCGCTCGGAATGTTACTGGCCGATCGGACACGCGATTACTCGGTGGGAGCACTGGGCGCCTCCGATTATGAAGGGCGATTCCGGAAGCTCGAGAAGCAGGCGAGGAAAGACGTACGCGGTGCGGAATTACAGCGCTTCGCGGATGTTCGGTATGCAGGTCAGAGTTATGAGCTCACAATTCCCTGGTCTTCAGACGAACGCCGCGGAAATTTTCATGAAGAACACCAGCGGGTTTACGGCTATTCGGACGCTAGGCGCGGGACAGAGACTGTTACCCTCCGTTTGCGGGCGGTAATGCGGGTGGAGAAGCCTTCACTCAAAATTGCGAGACAGCGGCCATCGGGCGAGCCGGTTTCCAGGCGGGTGTGGATTGGGGCCCGATGGCGCAACATTACTGCCTGTCCACGGGAGAATCTGCCAGCACGGACAATGCGTGGGCCAATCCTGATTACAGACTACGGATCGACAACACTGGTGCCGGCAGGATGGTCGGTGGAAAAGGATGCGGCAGGCAGTCTCGTTATCAAGAAACTTTGACTGCCGCCGCCTCCCGCGTGCCAGTTACTTTGCTTCAGCCGCTTTCTTGAAATCGCCGGCTTTCACGAAGGAAATCTGCGCAGGATCCAGAAACGTCCGCATAGCGGTCGTAATATCTTCCGGCTTCAGCGCTTTCACCTTACTCTCCAGTTGCTCATCGTAGGCCAGTGTACGGTTGTCGTAATCGCGGCCCGCAAGCGTACCTGCAAGCGATCTGTCTTCAGAGCGCGAGACGACCCGGGACTGAATCCAACCATCCCGATCCGCATCGATCTCCTTCTGCGGGAAGCCCTCTTTCAGAGCTCGCTCCAGCTCTTCCTTGAAAGCGGTCTCTACCTTCGCGACATTTTGCGGAGCAGCGATCGCAAAGGCCTGAAACTGGCCGTCCTTCTCTACCGCCTTAGCCGATACGCTGGAACTGACGCCATAGCTCAGTCCGTCTTTCACGCGAATACGGGTGGCAAGCCGGGAATTGAGGAAACCGCCACCGAGCATGTAGTTGCCGAATACCAGCGCCGGGTACTCCGGATCCTGATCGCTCAGCGGCAACCGGATGCCGGCCAGAAAGACAGCATTCGCCTTGTCCGGCGTCTCGATCGATTCGTTGACAGGCGGCGTCTTTTGCGAGCCGGTTTTGATCCGTTCGTACTTTGCGGGGCTCCTCCAGTTGCTGAAAAGATCGCTGGCCGCCTTCTTCACTTCGGCGGGGTCGAAATCGCCGACAACCGCCATTTCGGCGTGTGACGCTCCGTAGAAGTTCTTATAGAAAGCTCGCGCATCTTCCACCTTCGCTGCTTTCACTTCTTCGATCTGTTCCTCTATGGAGAGTGTGGCGCGAACATCATCCTTCGGGAAAGGATACAGGGCGCGCTGGATCCGCAGAGGAGCGAGTGCCTGTGGCTCCGCCCTCCCATTGTCCAGGTTGGTCAGCATGGCCTTCCGGATCTGCTCGAACTCCGTTTCGGGGATAACGGCTTCTTTCAGAATTTCGCCCGCGAGCCGCAGTGCGGCGGGCAGGTTTTCACGGGTCGTTTCGATGGCGGCGTTGGCTCCGGTGGCGCTGCCGCTTACGTTGATTTGTGCCTTGAGGCGATCAATCTCATCCTGGATCTGCTGGCGGTTTTTCTTCGCTGTGCCACGAATTAAAGACTGCCCGGCAAGCCCGCCGACGATCTTTTTATTCTTCAGCCCTTCCACGTCGCCGAAGTGCAGGCTGATAACTGCGTTCACATTGCCGCCGCGGGTCTTTTTCGGTAACAGGGCCACCTTCATGCCCGATGGCAGGCTGTAGCGTTCCGTCCGCGACTCGATGTTCTTCGGCGAGGGATCGAATGCCTCGCCCGCAGCCATGACCGCTTCGCCCTTGTAATCCTTCAGCAGCACTGCAAGGTCGGTCTTGGCCGGGATTTCAGAACGGTCCGGCTTTGCATCGGGAATAAACTCACCAATCGTCCGGTTAGACGGCTTCAGGTACGCGGCAGCGACGCGCTGCACATCTTCCGGCGTCACCTTCTTCAGGCGGTCACGCTCCATGAACAGCAGACGCCAATCGCCTTTGGCGAGATATTCGCTGAGCGTCAGGCCAACGCCTTCGGAATTGCGAAGCGTTTGATCGACTTCCTTTACCAGACGGGTGCGCGCGCGGTCCACCTCTTCCTTGCTGGGCGGCTCTTTGATAACTCCCGCAATCGTGTCGAGCATGATGTTGCGCGCGTCGTCGATAGAGTCGGTCTTTGACATGATGGCGCCCATCACAATGAGCCCCGGCTCGGCAAGTTCGATCGGATCGGTGAAGACCTGACTTGCCTTCTTGTTATCGACCAGCGCTTTATAGAGACGCCCCGACGATTGCTCGCCCAGAACTCCCGCCAGCACACCGAGCGCCTCGATGTCGGGATTCGCGCCATCGGGAATATGGAATGCGGCCAGTACTGCCTGGATATCTCCGACTCTGCGGACCACCGTCATCCGCTCTCCGTCCTGAACCGGTTCGACGGTGTAGGTGGGCGTCAATGTACGCGTGGGCTTAGGGATCGCGCCGAAGTAAGTATTGACCATTTCAACCAGTTTCGGCTCGTCGACCTTGCCAGCTACCATCAGGACCGCATTGTCCGGCTGATAGTACTTATGGTAGAAGTCCTGAAGTTTGTCAATCGGCACCCGCTCGACATCCGACTTATTTCCGATAACCGGGCGGCCATAGCTGTGGGCCAGATAGGCGGCGGCCATCGTGTGGCGGAAAGTGACCCCGACGGGGCTGTTCTCGCCCATCTCAAACTCGTTCCGGACCACCGAAAACTCTTTATCGAAATCGTCTTTCCTAATGAAAGAGTGCAGCATTCGGTCTGATTCCAGATCGAGGGCCCACTTCAGATTTTCGTCATTCGCCTGAAAGGTTTCGAAGTAGTTGGTACGATCCCATGAAGTAGTGCCGTTGGGCCGCGCGCCATGCTCGGTCAGTTCCTGGGGAATATTGGTGTGCCGCGGACTGCCTTTGAACACCATGTGTTCCAGCAGGTGCGCCATGCCGCCCTCGCCGGTGCCTTCATGCCTGGAGCCGACCAGATAAGTGATATTTACAGTAATTGTGGGCTTCGACGGATCAGGGAAGACCAGCAGCCGAAGACCGTTGTCCAGGCGATATTCCGTGATGCCTTCAACCGAAGTGACCTTAGCGACACCTTTGGGAAGCGCTTGCGCGGAACTGAATTCAGGAGCGAGCAGAGTGGCAGCAACGGTAGCCGCGGCCAGGTACAAACATTTCATTGGTTGTAGGGGTCCTTAGGAAGAAGTATACCCGTAAAGAACCCATTAACGTGCGTGCTGTCACCGTCTGGGTGCGTAGCCACCCGTAATCGTCATCGAGATGCTGCGGGCCGCAAGTAAGGTCAGGATGTCTCCCGGGGCAGCTACGGAAGTGGCTGTGAAGGCGGGCGAGATCCCGACGATGCTGTGCTTATCCAGGAGGTTGTTTACGCTCAGCCGGATCTTGCTGCCCCGCAGCCAGGACCGCTGTTTAACGGTGTAATTCAGATACACATTTGTGATGTTAAACGGGTCGATCGCGACTGCCTGATTGGTGTTCCCGTTGTCGTTGTACATTTTGCCGATTCGTTTGTTGAAGAAACCGAGATCCCAGTTGTTCTTCTGCCAGGTGAGTCCGATCGTTTCGGTGTCCTGAGGCGCGTTCGCAACCCAGAGTGCTGACGTGACATACCTCGCCTTACCGGCCGTTCCGTTCAGATACGCGCTGAGTCCGTGGCCGATGAAAACGTTTCCTTCCGCTTCCACTCCCGTAGTGGAGGAATCGCCTGGCAGCGTATACACGACTTCCGTGGTGACGGGGTCCGTGTAAGACGTATATGCGTTCTGAAAATGGCTGCGATAGAAATCGGCGTTCAGGGTGAAACGGTTCGTTTTAAACACAGAGCCGACCTGGTAGGTGTTGGTGGACGTCGGCTTTGGCAGAGTCTTGACGGCGGCATTCTTCACGTCGAACACGCTGCTGGGCGGAATGACACTACCAGTCGCAAACTGACCATAGACCGACCAGTTATCTTTCAGCCGGTAGCGCGCATCCACGGAGGGCAGCCAGGATTTATAGCCGACAGAATGCGTCACGAAGGGCGCGCCCCCGACGCACACTCCAGCTGTCAGCGTTCCTCCCAGACAACCCACTGTTTTGCCGTTGTCGGCATACTGATCGAGTTTTTGGTTGTAGTACGCGAGTTTCAGCCCGCCGGTGATGATGAGCCTCCAGGTGGCACGGAATTCGTACTCGCCGTAAGGCTGCAAGGAATTGGTGTCGAACTTTTCGTGGAAGTTGGGCAGCAGTGCATTGATGGTGGTTTTTGGATCGTAAGGAATCTGGTAACGGTCTGTATATGCCCATTCTTACCAGATACCCGTGCTGAAAGTGCCCCGGCGGGACTGCTGGCTCAGCGCGAGGGTATCGCCAATCTTGCGATAGCCATTCAGCTTGTCCGTCGCGCTGGTCTTGGTGATGGTGGTTCCGTTGTAATTCTGATTGTTCCAGTAGCGGTAGGTGTAGGCCTTGTCTTCGAGAGCCCAGCCGGACCCGAACTCAGTTTTGTAG
>JAUZEU010000393.1 GCA_030838885.1 Bryobacterales bacterium
CGCGAAGATGGGACAGGCGAACAATTCGGTCGCGGCATTCCGGTACGGAATTCAGGTGGATCCGGACGACGACCAGCTCTATCTGAATCTGGCCAGGATATACGTTACGATCGGCGAACGGGAGCAGGCCCGCGCCTTGCTGAATCAATTGATGGATCGTAAGCCCGGCAATGCTGTTGCCGCAAAAGCACTGAGCAAACTGGAGGGAAAGTGATTCGAATTGCGATTGCGATGCTGCTGCTGGCTGGCGAAACGGCAGACCTCACCGGTCTGGTGTTGCAGCTGGGTGAGTCGCCATCGGAACGGTTGAGCCCTCGGCCGCTGTATGCTCCCGGCGCACCACCGCTCTTGAGCTTCCGGTATTTCGATGCAAGCGACCGGGGCCGTTTTGGGAACCTCGGCTTGATGACGGACGATGCCGGCCATTAGCACAATCGTTAAAGCATCACTTTTGCTTCTGTTACTTCCATCTCTGCTCCGTTCGCAGACAGCGGAGAGCGCCGCCGTCAGGAGAGCCCTGTCGGGTGAATGCGATGCCGCCGCCGGGGACCTGATGCGCGAATTTGAGAAAGGAAGCCGCCTCGCCGGCTTGGCCCTCGCCCAGTGCAAAATTGCCGCGAAACAGTTCGATGCTGCCGGCCCGGTGGTTGCACAACTTGAGCGCGCTTTCCCCTCCGACCCGGACGTTCTCTATGCGGTCGCAAACTATCACATGAAGGCTTGGAACGATGCGATCTACCGTATGTATCAGAAAGCTCCATCTTCCTATCGCGTAGACCAGCTGTCCGCCGAAGTCTTCGAGACCCAGGGCAAGTACACGGAAGCCATCGCGGAATATCGCAAAGCGCTCAGCAAGAATCCAAAAGCCATCAATCTGCACTACAAGCTCGGTCGGGCACTCCTGCAGCAATCGCACGATCCGGCCGGTCTTGAACTGGCCCGAAAGGAATTCGAGGCGGAACTGGGACTGAACCCGTCAGACGCCGTCGCGGAGTATCAGGTGGCGCAGATCCTGGGAACTCAGGGTCGGAAGACAGATGCGGCCGCGCACTACGAACGCGCAGCGAAGTTGCGGCCGGACTTCCCGGAGGCTCTAATCGCCGTTGCGAAGGTGCGTTCTGAAGCGAAGCAATATGCAGATGCAGTGGTGTTGCTCGAACGTGCCGTCAGGTTGCAGCCGCGTGGGGAAATCGCGCACTACAACCTGATGATGGCGTATCGAAATGCCGGAAGGACCGCCGATGCACAGCGCGAAAAGGCCGAACTCGACAAACTCCAGAAGTCGCCCGAAGGCGAGTTTACGGACTTTCTGAAACGCCTGGGCGAGAAACCTCCACAGTGAAACGTGCAGCGGCCGTACTCCTCTGCATGCGGCTGGCTGCGGCGGATTTCAGGAATGCCGCAAAGGACGCAGGGCTCACCAGCATCGTTCCGAACGGTGGGACTACCTCGAAGCAGTTCATCATCGAGACAACCGGCAGCGGAGTAGCGTTCATCGACTATGACAATGATGGACTCCAGGACATCTTCGTGGTATCCGGCCCGGATGCGCCCAGCCGGATGTATCACAACGAAGGCGGGGGGAAGTTTCGCGACGTGACCGAAATCCTCGGCCTTACACGCAAGGGCTGGGGACAGGGCGTTTGTGCGGGCGACTTCGACAATGATGGCTTTACAGATATCTTCGTTACCTACTGGGGCCAGAACGCGCTGTATCACAACACCGGCGGGAAGCACTTTGAGGACGTCACCGCGAAAGCTCATCTCACGCAGGGCCGTGCGCGATACAACACCGGCTGCGCCTTTCTCGACTACGACAACGATGGCAAGCTCGACCTCTTTGTCTCAAATTATCTGAAATTCGACTTTAATACCACGCCAAAGCCTGGAGCGAACCCCTATTGTTTCTATCGTGGAATTGCAGTGAATTGTGGTCCGCGCGGGCTGCCGTTTGACCGCAACCTGCTGTATCACAGCGAGGGTGGTGGACTTTTTAAAGACGTCTCCGATGAAAGCGGAATGTCGAAGCCCGATGGCAACTACTCGCTGGGCGTCCTGACCGCCGATTTCAACGGAGATGGTCTCACGGATATCTATGTGGCATGCGATCAGACCCCGTCTATTCTGTATATCAATCTGGGAAATGGCAAGTTCGCCGACGAGGCACTGATGCGCGGAACGGCGCTGGATGAAAACGGCAAAGCAATGTCCGGCATGGGGGTGGCCGCCGCCGATTACATGCATCAGGGACTGCAGTCGATCTTTCGCACCAATTTCTCCGATGAGCTCGAGACGCTGTACCGGAACCGGGGCAAGGGCGAGTTCGAAGACGTGAGCGTGGAATCGGGCCTGGGTCAGAATACGCGGTTCGTGGGATGGGGTTGCGGGTTTTTCGATTTCGATAACGATGGCTGGCCGGATTTACTGCTGGTGAACGGGCATGCCTTCCCGGAAGTCGATAAGCTGAACATCGACATTCATTACCGCGAACGGGCGATTCTGTATCGCAACGAGAAAGGGCATTTCGTCGACGTATCCGAGTCGTCGGGCACGGGAATCGTGGAGAAGCACTCATCGCGCGGCGCGGCTTTTGGGGACTACGATAACGATGGTGCAATCGAGGTGTTGGTGAACAATCAGGGCGAGGCGCCGTCGCTGCTACGGCAGGCGGCGAGCACGGGAAACCACTGGATCACCCTGAAACTGGAAGGTGTGCAGGCGAATCGGAGCGCGATCGGCGCCCGCGTCCGGGTTACAGCGGGATCGTTGATTCAGACGGGTGAAGTGAGAAGCGGCGGCAGCTATCTTTCACAAAACGATCTGCGGTTGCACTTTGGATTGGGCGGAGCGGTGAAGGTGGATAAAGTCGAGATCACCTGGCCGGGCGGCAAGCAGCAGCTGGAAACAGATCTGAAATCCGATCGGGTAACCAACATTCGCGAACGGTTCTGAGAATAATTCTGTTGAGCGCCACAGTACAGGTAGGACATGCTTCAGCTTGTCCGTTTCTTGTGGCCTTTTATAAACGACATCTCCCCATTGGCATCCCGAAGAAGCGTAGTTATTCATCACCTGGAGGCTGGACGGTTCTCTGCCCGCTTCTCCCGCGCGGATAACCCGTGATCCGCAGAGCGGTCCGGTTTGGCTGAAAGACACGCGCGTAGCCACAATAGTCTGCGACGTGCTCCGGGAAGCGGAGACCAGGCAGCTTTGTAAATTCGGCGGCTATGTAGCCATGAGTAACCACGTCCATCTCCTTGCATTTGCGTTGAAACCTGTCAAGAAGGTAACTCAATGGATTAAAGGAGCGTCGGCATTTCGCGCTAACCGAGTCCTGGGATCAGGGGACCATTCTGGCAGCGTGAATCCTTCGATCACTGGGTGAGACACTCCCGCGAATATGACCGGATTCTCCACTACATTGAGCAGAACCCTGTTCGCGCCGGCCTCGCGTGCAATGCCGGACATTGGCAATGGTCCAGCGCGGGCAAACGGACAAGCTAAAGCATGTCCCACAAAAAAAAGGGCGG
>JAUZEU010000452.1 GCA_030838885.1 Bryobacterales bacterium
TAGCCGGCAAAAAGGCATGAAGTTGCGGTCCGAGGAAGTACATCAGCAGCGGAATCAGTAAGCCCCACGCAATGATGCTGCCGGAAAAATTAAGGGCCGAGAGCGCTGGCCCAATCACATATCCGACCCCGATGTAAGCAGGGCTGATGCTGGGCCCGGAGAAGACCGTAACGCCTCCGGTCGCCAGCACATTCGTAGAGCCGGGGCCACCCAACCGCACCGACGTCTTGCCCAAACTGCCGACGTTGAAAAACCAATCCTTATCTGTGGCGAACGAGCTGAAAGCGCCAGCCAGGAAAATTCCAGCGCCCATCGCCATGTTGTAGAAGAGATACTTAGCCGCCTGAGCTCCGGCCTGCCCCGCCTTGTGTATCTGTGAGGCCGCAACGGATTCCGGGAACGGCAGGTCGGGATCTTCCACCAGAACGCGCCGCACCAGCGACACGAACAACACGCCCAGAATACTGCCGATCATCATCAGCGCGGTGGATTTCCAGTAAGCCGTCCCAGGCGAAAAATCCAGCCAGGAGCGCGAAATGACGAAGGCCGGAATAGTAAAGATAGCGCCCGCTGCGACCGATTCTCCAATAGAACCAGCGGTTCGCGCAATGTTCTCTTCCAGGATCGAACCCTTAAAGATACGCAGCACCGCCATGCCGATCACCGCAGCCGGATAGGTCGCCGCAATCGTCTGCCCGGCACGCAATCCGAGGTAGGCGTTCGCAGCACCCAGCACCACACACATCACCAGGCCGAGCAGCACCGCGCGCAGCGTAAACTCCTTCATCTGCACGTTCGGCGGGACGAACGGCTTGCGCTCGTGCGGTTTGGTGGGTGTCATGAAAGCCTGGCTTTCACTTTCTCACTCATTACTTTTCCGTCGACCGTTTTGCCCGCGAGTTTCGCTTGTGCCGCCTTCATAATCTGGCCCATCTGCTTGATACCCACAGGAACAGGAACGGCCGCGGCAAGTTCCTGGACGGCGGCTTCAATCGCATCGTCGATCTCCAGTTCGGACGCGGCCGCTGGCAGATACGCTTCGATGATGACGCGCTCGGCTTCCTCTTTTAAAGCCAGTTCCTCGCGTCCACCCGTGCGGAACATTTCAGCGGATTCCACACGCTGCTTCGCCAAGCTCTTGAGTATTTGCTGTTCAGCCGCATCGTTCAGAGGCTTCGATGCATCCACAGCCGCCGCCTTCTGAACAGCCGTCTTAATCATGCGAATGGTGCCCAAACGCAGTTCATCTTTAGCCTTCATAGCGGCTACCAGATCCTTCTGTAACTGGTCGAGTATAGGCATGCTTTTGATATTCTAAAGACTTTACTTCCTTCCATGTATATACGCAAGCAGCGTTTGCTCACGCCTGGCCCTACACCTCTGTATCCACCGGCCCTTCATGCCATGATGGCTTCCGATGTCCATCATCGCACTGAGGAGTTTCGCAGCATTTACCGGGCTGCGCTGGCGGATCTGCGCGAGGTCTTCGGCACCCTGAACGATGTTCTGTGTATCTCTGCTTCGGGCACCGGCGCGATGGATGCCGCAGTGTCGAACTTATTCTCCAGGGGGGATAAGGTCATAGTGTGCTCCGCAGGCAAATTCGGAGAGCGCTGGGTCGAAATCACCAGGGCTTATGGACTGGATGCGACCGTGCTGGACGCCCCCTACGGCGACGTGGTCACGCCTGATCGCGTGGAAGCGGCGCTTAAAGCGGAACCGGGGACCAGAGGGGTTCTGATTCAGGGATCCGAGTCGTCCACCGGCGCAGAGCACGACGTGGAATCAATCGGCAAGCTGGTGCAGAAAACCGATGCGATCTTCGTGGTCGACGCAATCACGGGGCTTGGCACGATGCCCCTCAGCATCCAGGACTGGGGCCTTGACTTAGTCATCGGCGGCTCGCAGAAGGCGTTCATGATTCCTCCGGGGCTGGCCTTTCTGTCAGTGAGCGAGAAAGCATGGAAGCATCGCGAGACTGCGGATCTGCCCCACTACTATTTCGATCTGAAAAAAGAAAAGAAAAACGCAGACCAGGGTGAATCGACCTGGACTCCCGCAACTTCACTGATTCTGGCGCTTGCAGAGGCGCTGAAGTATGTGAAGCGCATCGGCATGGCAAACCTGATTGAGAACGCCCGGATGCTGGCAACGGCAACCCGGGACGCGGCAGGGGCGCTTGACCTGCAGCTCTTCGCGTCACGTCCGGGCAGTTCCGTCACCGCCATCAAGCCGCCCGCCGGCATGGATTCCAGCGTAATCGTGAAGGGCTTCAAACAGAACTTCGGAGCCATCATTACTGGCGGTCAGGGCAGCATGAAAAACGAGATCTTCCGGCTGGCGCACCTCGGTTACTTCGACATTTCAGACATGTTCAGCGTCATTGCGGGACTGGAACTGATCTTGCGGGCCAACGGACACCGGGTAGAACTGGGAAAAGGCGTAGCGGCGGTGCAGCGGGTCTGGGAAACGAGTAATCAGGTCTGATCGGCTGAACGGCGGCAATACTCATCATGTAATACTTCAGCCCGAGGTCGTACAGCAGATGGTAGGAATAGCTGGATCGTCCACCCGGAGACAAGAGTTCAAACAGCCGTACCAAGACAGTATTAGCCGGTTCATTGCTCGCACCAAGTACTACATTTCTCTTCACGAAACCAGACATGGGAAGGGTTGGCGAGCCCAACCTTGATGCCCAGAGCCTCACTGAGAGTACGCAGCAGCAGCGTTAGAGTCTCTGTCGCCTCCATGGTCTGCATCGGGAAAGATATGCGTGTCTCCATTGCCGCGGTAACCGGAGTCCACTTACAATCGGCGCTACATGCTGCGTAAGGTTGAACAGTTAGGGCTGAGCCCGCGTATTTAACCGTAAAGCGCCCAGGAAGGCTGTCAGCCTCATAGGCGGAAGTGGCTGCGATCACGCGACCAGAGGTGAACTCCGTATCGCAGTCAAGACCACCAGGGCTCAGTGGGCCGGGCTCAACTGCGCACTGCAGGCGGCGAAGTGGCTAACCAGAAGTTCTCGCGCCGGTCGGCCAACTCGCGCCTTCGCGACTGGACGGTAAGTCGTCGCCCGGAATGTGACGACCAGTTTGCGGTAACGGGACTCTCCAAGCGCTAATCACACTTCGCGATTAAAAGTCGAATTCAGAACTTAGCGGCTGAAGCCAATCAGCAGTGTAAGTTGATTTCGGGTAGTTTGCTCGCTATAAAAGCTCGGCCCATCCGGAGTTCGATAGTTAAAACGAAGCACAGGCGCCATCTTCCATTGGTGCCACTGCGCTTCCACGCCGAGACCAGCCGTGGCACCTATGTGGGAAGGAGAGGTGCCGTTGGTGTTCCCCGCAATGCGAAAGCTCGGCCCCGCTTCCAGAAACGGTCGCACGCCCCGTGTTGACATACGGTATTTCGCGAGTACCGGGAACCCCCATGTGATGACAGTGGCTTGCGCGCGCTCACTAAGTATCAGCGGGTGGTAGAGAGCGTCCACCTCCACCGACCATTGCGGTGCCAGGCGGTAATCGAATGCCAGGCGCACGAGCTTGCTTCGGTAGCCATGTTCCCCACCCTTATCGGGGTAGTCGTTTATAAAACTGAAGCCACCGAGAACGCCTAACGAGAGGCTCTGTTTTAGTCGGCTCTGCATACCCGAAGGAAGCGCCCGATGCACGCCCAGCAAAACCTCAAGTTGATTCTGGTTCGCCTTTCCCTCAGACCCCAGGTATCCGAGCGGCAATCGTGTAAGAACGAACGGTCGGCTCGAAAACAACGGTTCCCCTGCGAAACTGCAGTCCGCCCCCGACTACATATCCTCTTCTCGATAAGGACGTTGGTGTCAACCAGGGACGGAAGGACATGCCGGCCTCCAGAATCGGCCGCGGCCCGTGCTGCGCGACAAACCGGTACTTGCCCAGTACCGGAATGTCCACGCCGGCTTCGGACAGCTTGGATGGACCTGTACCGGTTACCGGTGGCCAATCCGGAAAGCGTTGGAAGGGCGGATTGAAACGAATAACACTGGTGCCCCTGTACCCCGTTCGCAAAAGATCCACCTCAACCGACCAGCTTCCCGGAAGCGCGAACTCCACCTTGGCTCCCGCCACCGGCGTCCCGCGCCTGGTCGTTATAATCTGCGTGCGAGTCGTCACCGTCCCGTCGAAGTTCAGAAAGTTATCGAACCTCGAAGTGGAGACGCTGGAGCTATAGTCTGATGTCGGGGTGACTCCTCCAATCGCGCTAAACGAGATCGCCTGGCCGAACAGGGGCGCTCCGAAAAGCAAGGAGGCGAGTATAGTGCACGACGCGACGCCACTCGGGTGGCTCATTGACCACAATGGGAGCCGAACTGAACAGGGATGTGGAACCATCTGAG
>JAUZEU010000467.1 GCA_030838885.1 Bryobacterales bacterium
TGTCGAGAATTTTCTCGATCTCACCGCGCGGCGCAAGAAGGTTGGCCTTTTCCAGCCGGTCGAGCACGTTATCTTCGCCCTGGCGTTCCCATGCCCGCAGACTCTCCACCGGAGAATTGTCAGCAGCCTGTTCGCTTTTGTCCCGGACCGACTGCAGGTCAACAGTGATGTTGGTAAATTCGCCTTCGTTGCGCTCAGCTGCGGTGGAGTATCCCCAGATATGTGAAATGGCTTTAAAGCGAAGCTTCCGCAGACCCAAGGTCGACGGGAGCGCCGATTCCTCGCTGTAGGTTTCGAAAGGAAGCCACAGGTCCGGCCCGGTATTCACCCGCCAGCTATCGAAATGCATGTAAAGCTCACCGCCGCGCGCCTTCGAATATGTTCCGTTGAAGCGGACGATGTTGTGGCCTTTGTCTTCCACCCAGATTCGCCCCACGAAGCGTCCCTGGCCCGCGTCCTTTTTTGGCGAAACATTGATCACGTATGTCCGCACAGTTCCCAGAAACTCGCGTCGCACAAATTCAAAGTCATAGTGGCTGCGGTTGAAATCCGTGCCATCAATCAGCATCATCTGGGCAAAACCTCGCGGAAGATACTTCACAGAGAAGAGTTGCGTGAATGCCACGTGGGCTTTGCTGTTGGATTTCGGATTGAGAGAATCCAACGCGACGCCGCGTGAAAGGTCGAGTTTGCCAAGGAAGTAGTGATCGTTTTTGGGAACAGCTCCGAAGTCGGCATCGGGCAGCATGTCCTGAATGTATGTTTCGACGACAGGGTGCTTCGCCCGCAAAATCTTCAACAAATCATTTTCCTGGACTATTGCGCGATCGACCAATTGATCGAAGGAGTCTGCTTTATTATCCGCGGCGATGGCGGTGGCGGCAACGGCAACGACCAGCATTAGGACAGATATTCTTTTCATTGTTGATCCTTCAGGAAAGTTCAAACACGATGTGAACGGTGCCGGTGATATCGACCGGATTGCCATCGCGAGTGGCAGGATGAAAACGAATCTGACTCGCGGCGGATCGGGCATTTTCATCGAGGCCGGAGCCGAGACCGTGCAAGAGACGCAGGACGCGAACCTGGCCTGTAGCGGAGAACAGCACTTCCAGCTGAATATCGCCTTCGAGGCGTTTCTCCCGTGCTTCAGGTGTGTACGCAGGCTTAGGCTTGAATGTAATTTCGACCGGTGTCTCCCGGGGTGCGGCAGGTGCCGCCCGAGCAGACACCGGGGCGGGGACAAATTCGCCAAAGCCTGCGCCGCGGACCGCGCCACGCCCGGGACCGCCGGATGATGATCCGGTGGTCCCGGCGGAGCCGAAACCGGCCGAGGCGACTACTTTGCCTTTGCTCGCCCCATTACCGGGTCCCAATCCGGGTGACGCATCGAACGATCCGGTTTGTGCAACGGTCAGAGCCTTACTCGCGGAGGTTGCAGAAGCCTGGACTCCGTTCGGATCTCCGAATGTTCCGGTTTTTACGGTGCGAACCGCGGCGCCTGGTCCCGCCGGTGCGGTACTGGTGTTTGCGAATACTTCCTGTCTTGCGACCGGATGGTCAGGAATCGCAGGTTTCGGAAGTTCGATTCCCGGCGCAGCAATTTTCGTCTCCAAAGGTTTCGGTTGGGGCGACAAAGGCGCCGGTTGTGGCAACGCGAGCTCAGGAGTTACTGCTGGCCTGGGCGGTGTGGATTGAGGTGGAAGCTGAAATGGTAACCGGGGCAGGGGCTTCATCACAGGCGGAATCACAACGGATGCCTGTAGCTTTTTAACTGAAGGGGTTACGCGCGCTGCAAGGGGGCGTGGCGCCGTCAGGCTCACCGTTGTCATTCTCGCCGGAGATCGATGCAGGGTAGATACAGATACGGGGAGGAGAATAATGGCAATCAGCAATGCTGCATGGATGGCGAGGCCCGAAGCCCAACGCGTCCATGGGGATCTCTTAAATTCAAGAGTTTGGAAGCAAGCAAGCTCAGTTCTTTTTCCCATTTTGCCTCAGTAAGGAGCGACACTAGTTCGATTTCAATTATACCGCTACTACGCCTGCCGAATGTGGTCGCGTGTCCCTTTCCGGACAACGAGTTTTGTCACCGTTGGTACCTGGGGCTGGTACCGGGCAGACGCGGCCAGTGTCCGCGTCTCCCAGACTTTAGCTGCTTAGCGGTTTGTAATAACGGCTGTAATATTTGCCGTAATACCCGTAATAGTAATAACGTTCGCTCATATCAGCGCGAACTTCGTTCAATGCCAAACCAATCACATTGGCGCGCAGCCGTTTGAGGTTGCTCAGCACGCTTGCCACTGCCGTTCGCTCGGTCTGACCGGCCAGCGCGACCACAACTACGCCATCCACCAGGGCCGCGATTTGCAGTGATTCGGCGAAGCCCAGCAGCGGCGGGGCGTCGCAGATCACCAGATCGTACTCCTCGACGGCTTCGGCCAGGATGCCACGTAACGTCTCGCCGATACCATCCGCGGCGCGCCGGGACGGCTGACCTGCAGGGAGCACTGCCAAGTAGGGCAGTCCGGGCGCCTGCTGCACGAGATCGCGCCAGTTTGCATCGCCGTTCACGACATCGGACATGCCGTGATCGTTGGAAACGCCCACGTGGTGGTAGACGCCAGGGCGGCGCAGGTCACCGTCGATGATCAGCGTTTTGCGTTTCTGCTGGCTGTGCACAACGGCTAAGTGAACCGCCGTGGTGGTTTTGCCTTCGCGGGGTGTCGCGGAGGTGAGAAGCAGGCTACGCGGGCGCCTGTCGGCATTGGGCAGGAGGATCGAATCGCGCAGGGTCCGAACCGCTTCCTCGTACGTGCTGGCCACGGTACCGGAGCCAAACAGCTCACGGCGGTTGCCTTCCGCATCGACTCCGGGTAAGTGGCCGCGCCAAGCTTTCACGACCGGCAAGGCGCCCAGAACTTCGGTTTGCAGCTGCCGCTGGATCTGATCGGGATCTTTCAGCGTGTGATCCAGATTTTCAGAGATAAAGATGACCACGATACCGAGGAAGCTCGATATCAGAAAGGCCAGAACGGCGTTTGTCCCTACCTTTGGGAAGACCGGACTGCGGCCCGGGCGAGCCAGATCCGCCAGCCGGATGGAACTACCCTGGAAACCCGCGTTGATGCCGGCTTCCTTGACTTTCTTGTTCAGTTCGTCGTAGAGGGTCTTGTCCGCGTCGGCGTCCCGCTTCAGGGCTTTGTACTGGACGGACTTGGAATTGAGCTGATCGAAGTCCTTCTTCGATTCCATAACGGCTTCCTGAATGCCTTTCTCACGGTCCAGAGCTTCGCGGTATTCGGACTCGACGCGTTTGGCAACGCTCACCTTCAGATTTTCAAACTCCTGCTGGAGCTGAAGCTGGCGGGTGGCGGCTTTTTTGTACTCCGGGTGGTTGATGCCGAAGGTGTTTCTGGCGGTGGCGAATTTTTCCGCTTCCTCGCCGATGCGTTCAGAGAGCTTGCGGACCTGCTCGCCCTGGAGCTGCGATTCGAGCGCCTCCGTGGAGCCTGATTTTACTGCGTTCCATGCTGCCTGTTTCTTCAGGCGATCACCCTGGGCATTCGTCCACTCGGTGTTGAGCTGGAGCAGGCGGGACGAGAGGATATTGGTTTTCTCCTCGGGATTGATCACCGCGAGTTCCTTTTCAAACTGCACCAGCGCGGCGGAAGAGCGCTCCATCTTGACCTGCAGTTCTTCCAGCTGGCGATTCATAAAGATGGCCTGCGTGCCGGAGGACTGGAAGCGGATGGCATAGGAGTGGTCAATGTAACTTCTGGCTACTGCGTTGGCGACTTCGGCGGCAAGGGCGCGGTCGGGCGAGCGGAAGGAGATCTGCAGCAGGTAGGTTTTGGGCGGCCTTGTGACGGTCAGGTAGGGCAGCGAGACCGGGACTTCCTCGGCCAGAGGATCTCTGAGGACGCCGGGTTTGGCGGTCACCAACCGGAGCTTGTATTTCTGGACGACGGGCCGGAGCACGGAGTCCGACTTGATGAGGCTGAGCTGGGTGGAGAGGAAGATATCGGAATCGTTTCCCGAGATGGCGCGGCCGGCGTTGGCTTCCTGCCCGATAATTGCGTTGGGCGCCATGCGGTCGACATCGATGGTGGCGGTGGATTCGTAGTACGGGGTGAGCCGGGTGGAAACGATGATGGTGGACGCGACCGCGATACTCACGAAGAGCAGGAGACGCCATTTGTGGCGGCTGAGCATCCAGAGGTAGTGGGCGATGGGGATGGAGGAGCCTTCCGCGTCCTGGTCCGGTCCCTGAGTCTGGTAGAAGGCTACGCGCTCGGCGGGGGCAGGGGGGCCGGAGTATTCCGGCGAAGGGAGGGCAAGATATTTTTGGTCGTTAGGCATTCGGTTCGCAGAAGGCGGCGCCCCTGACTGAAGCCAAGAGCCCACCCTGATCGCACTGGTCGCAACGCAGTATTGCTCTTTATTCTAACGGATTAAGTGCGAAAACACCCAGCTTTTGAACCAAGGCATCCGGGCTGCCGAATGGCGGAACCGCACATATGTGCCGGATGATACCGATTTATGTCTGCGAGATCTGAAGAGCCTGTTCGAAATCTTCTTTGATATCAGCGATATCTTCGATTCCGACGGAGACGCGGATGTATTCGGGGCGCACTCCGGCGGCGAGCTGCTCGTCTTCGGTGAGCTGCTGGTGGGTGGTGGAGGCGGGGTGGATGACGAGGGTTTTCGCGTCCCCCAGATTGGCCAGGTGGCTGGCGAGTTTTACGTTGTTGATGAGTTTGACTCCCGCGGCTTTGCCCCCTTTGATGCCGAAGCCGACGACGGCGCCGGGGCCACCGGGGATGTAGCGCTTCGCGTTGGCGTGATGCGGGTGGTCGGGGAGGCCGGGGTAATTGACCCATTCCACGGAAGGGTGGGCGGCCAGCCATTCGGCGAAGGCCTGGGCATTGGCGGTGTGGCGCTCCATGCGGAGATGCAGGGTTTCGATTCCGAGGAGAAACAGGAATGCGGCGTGAGGGCTCATGGCCGCACCGGTGTCGCGCAGCCAGTGGGTGCGCATATAAATAATGTAAGAAATATTGCCCATGGGGGCGAGGGCTTCGGCGAAAACGACGCCGTGATAGGAGGGGTCGGGTTCGGTGAACTCGGGCCATTTCTTCGGGTTGGCGGTCCAGGGGAACTTGCCGCTGTCGACGACGATGCCGCCTATGTGCACGCCATGGCCGCCGAGGAATTTGGTGGTGGAGTAGATGGAGACGTCCACGCCGTGGTCGAAGGGTTTGAAGAGGGCGGGGGTGAGGACGGTGTTGTCCATGAGCACGGGGAGGCCGTGGGAGTGCGCGATGGCGGAGATGGCTTCGAAGTCCGGCACGTCGTTTTTGGGGTTGCCGATGGATTCGAGGAAGACGAGGCGGGTGTTGGCGTCCACGAGCTTGTGGATTTCTTCGGGGTGATCCGGGTTGAAGAAGCGTACCTCGACGCCCAGGTTCTTCAGGGTCTGGGTGAACAGGGTGTGGGTGCCGCCGTAAAGGCTGGTGGAGGAAACAAAATTCTGGCCGGCGTGCGTGATGGTGAGAATGGCGGCTACGACGGCCGCTTGTCCACTGGCAAAGGCGAGGGCTGCGGCGCCGCCTTCGAGGGCTGCCATGCGCTTTTCCAGCACGTCGCAGGTGGGGTTCATGATGCGGGAATAGATGAAGCCAAACTCTTTTAAGGCGAAGAGATTGGCGGCGTGGTCCGTGTCATGGAAAACGTAGCTGGTGGTGCTGTAGATGGGGACGGCGCGGGCGCCGGTGACGGGGTCGGGTTCCTGGCCGGCGTGGAGGGCGAGAGTGCCGAGGCGGCGTTGGGGCTCTGGGTTGGGCATAGGTTCTCTGAAACCGTCAATCATACGACAATCGAGGGTCGTGGGGTGGGTGTGAGAAACTGACGGCTTCATGGCAGGATTGCGTTTCAGACGCATGAAGATGGCTGCGGTACTCCTTATGGTGGCGGGAGCTTTGCTCGCTATGGCCCAGGTTTCACCGGGCGGCTCGTCTGTGACTGGCAAGGAAGTGCTGGATTACGAGATTGAGTGGCGGTTGATTCCGGCGGGTTCGGCGAAGCTGACGTTAAGTGCTTTGCCGCGCCCGGCGTCGGGGGGCAACCAGGCGAGCAGTGAGGTGCGGCTGCATGTGGAGTCGGCTGGTTTGGTGTCGCGGTTGTTCCGGGTGAGTGACGATTATACGGCTATGGAGGGGCAGAATTTCTGTACTCAGAGCACTCTTCTGCTGGCGCACGAGGGTAACCGCAATAAGGAAACGCGGGTGCTTTTCGATGCACAGAACCGGAAAGCAACGTGGACGGAGAGGGATTTCGTCAAGAACGCCACGAACACGCAGGCGGCAGACATTCCTTCGTGTGTTCATGACGTGCTGGGTGGGTTGATGGTGTTGCGCAGTCTTCGTCTGGAACCTGGCAAGACGGCCGGGATGCCGCTGAGCGATGGCAAGAAGTCTGTGCAGGTGAAGGTGGAGTCGCAACGGCGGGAAGAACTGAAGACGGCGCTGGGTACCTTCAAAACGATTCGCTATGAGGCCTTTTTGTTCGATAACGTTTTATATAAGCGCGCGGGGCATTTGCATGTGTGGCTGACGGATGACGACCGCAGGCTGCCGGTGCAGCTTCAGGTGCGGCTGCAGTTCACGATCGGGACGATTACGTTCCGGCTTGTGAAGGAAGAGAAATAGATATAGATGATGATGTGCGTCAGGTTGGTGGCGGCCTGGGCGGTTGCTGCGGGTTTGAGTGTGGCGCAAACGCCGGGAAATGCGCCGGCTTCGCTGCTGAATGCGAAAGAGGCGAACCAGTTGGCTGCGAGGGTGGGTCAGCTGATGGAGTCCACTGCGGCTGCAGTGCCGGGACTTTCGGCTGCGAGCGAGCCGCTGCGCCGGGCCGCGGCGGAAACTGTGGGGCAGATGGTGCGGAGTCCGCAGAATGCCGGGCTGACGAATGAGTATGTGAGTCAGCTCAGGGCGTTTCTGGCGCTGAGCGAGGCTTTCCCGCTGCCGAATCCGTTTCCCCAGACGGCGGCGGATCAGTTTGCTGAGTTGCGTGAGGCTCAGAGCCGGATGCAGAGGAATTTGGCGGCGGTGCTGGAAGCCAATGTGCGGACGACGGCGGCGCGCGAGGCGGATCCTAATAATCTGAAGCGCTTTGCCGAGGCGAATTCGAAGGTTCCTCCTGCGGGCAAGGTTCCGCGAGTCGTGTTTCTGGGCGATTCCATTACTGATTCCTGGCGGTTGAACGAGTATTTTACAGGGCGCGATTTTGTGAACCGGGGTATCAGCGGGCAGACGACGACGCAGATGCTGGGGAGGTTTCTGCAGGATGTGGCGGCGCTGAACCCCAAAGCAGTGCTGATTCTGGCTGGCACGAATGATATTTCGCGGGGGATTCCAGTGAACGGGATTGAGGACAACCTGACGATGATGGGCGATCTGGCGAAAGCGCACGGGATCAAGCCGTTGTTCGCTGCGATTTTGCCGGTGAGCGACTATCACAAGGGTGACGATCCGCGGTATGAGATGACGAAGACGCGGCCGCCGGGGACGATTCAACAGGTGAATTTGTGGATGAAGGAGTATTGCCGGCGGGAAGGGTTCACCTTCGTGGATTATTATTCGGCGATGGTGGACGCGAACGGGCAACTGCCGGCGGATCAGGCGGACGATGGTTTGCACCCGAATGCGAAGGGATACCGGGTGATGTCTCCGGTGGCTTTGCAGGCGATTGACCGGGTGCTGGCGGGGGGGCCAGGGGAGGCGCCTCCGCAGCAGAAGCGGCGGTTTGGGATGCTTTCGGGGAGTCCGAAATGACAGCGCAGGCGCTTGCGATTGGAAATGAATTATCGCGCATTCACCAGGAAACGTGCCGCGGCGGCCAGGACCGCACCAGGGTGGATGGACGAACCAATTCGGTATAAGAGCTTGTTTGACAGAGCCGGTGTGCCGTTCTCGCAGGATTGCGGACCCCCGCTGGCGGAGATTGCCGAGTGGTGTGCAGACAGCGGGTATCCGCCTTTCCATGCTTTGGTTGTCAATCAGAGTGGCGAGCCTAAATTTAATTACGATGGTTCGGCTGGTGGATGCCGACTCGACGACTGGTGCAATGAAGTTCGGTCATGCATAGCGTTCGACGGCTACCCCGAAAGAATCCCGGATTAGCGGAAGGTCTTTCTAAATAGCCTGGCGACGCCAGAGGATCTGATACAACCCGATGACAACTGCCGCCACGAAAAGTATGTGAGCGTATCCGTTCAGAGTGTGGCGGCTGACCAGCAGGATCAGCCACGCGATCAGCAGGGCCACTAAGATCTTCCAGAGCACGTCATTTCCAGAGCACGTCAGGCCAGAGCACGTCAGGCCAGAATCCCTTTTACGATCTTGCCGTGCACGTCGGTGAGACGGTAATCGCGGCCGGCGTGGCGGTAGGTGAGTTTCGTGTGGTCCAGGCCTAACTGGTTCAGGATGGTGGCCTGAAGGTCGTGGACGGATACCTCATCCTCGGTTACCAGGCCGCCGATCTCATCACTCACTCCGTAGGCCTTGCCGCCCGCGAATCCACCGCCCGCTACCCAGGAGCAGTACGCGGTGGCGTGGTGGCCGCGGCCTTCGGCGGAGGGGTCCGGCACGGTGGGGGTGCGGCCGAATTCAGTGGTCCAGACGACGACCGTGTCGTCCAGCATGCCGCGGGATTTCAGATCGCGGATGAGGCCGGCTATCGGCTTGTCCACTGCACCGGCGAGCTTGTTGTAGACCGGCATGAAAGCGTGAGCATCCCAGTTGTGGTCGATGCTGGTGCCGCCGTCAATCGCTTCCACAAAACGCACGCCGCGTTCGGCTAAACGCCGAGCCACCAGACACTGCCAGCCGAAGCCTTTGGTGCTGCCCCGCTCCAGGCCGTAGAGTTTCAGAGTGGCGTCGGATTCCTTGGAGATGTCGAAAGCTTCGGGCGCTTCTTTCTGCATGCCGAACGCAGTTTCGAAGCTTTTGATGCGCGCGGCGAGGTTTGAATCCGTCTCCCGCTCGGCGAGGTGCTGGCGGTTGAAGTACTCGGTCATCTGCAGTTCGGTCTGCTGGATTTCCGCTGTTTCCGCGCGGCGCTTCATGTTGGAGATCGGTTCCGGGCCGGGCACGATCCGCGTTCCCTGGTGCAGCACCGGGAGGAAATCCGAACCCCAGACCTGACCTCCTGCATAAGGCAGTTCGGGCGCGATCACCACGAATGACGGGAGGTTCTGATTTTCGGTGCCCAGCCCGTAACTCACCCAGGAACCCATGCTGGGGCGGTTGAAGGTGGCGGAGCCGGTGTGGATGCCGATGGTAGCGCCGAAGTGATCGCCATTGATGTTTTTCATCGAGCGAATCACGCAGATGTCGTCGATGACGCTGCCGGTCTCCGGGAAGAGGTCGCTGACTTCCACGCCGCTTTTGCCGTAGCGCTGGAATTTCCAGTCGGCGCCTTTGTAGAAGCTCTTGGCCCTGGCTGGTTTGCCGTGGTTTTGCGTCAGGAACGGCTTGGGATCGAAGGTGTCTATGTGCGAGACGCCGCCTGTCATGAACAGGAAGATGACGCGCTTCGCTTTCGGTTTGAAGTGAGGAGGCCTGGGGGCGAGCGGATTCTCCAGCTCAGCGCCGGTCAGCGTCTTAGGGCCCATCATCTCCGAAAGAATTCCCGGCAAAAGCAAACCGCCCGCTGCCAGCGACCGGATCACGCTTCGCCGGTTCAGTTCATTTCCAAATGGTCTGATCATGCTGTCCTCTAATCGACAAACAGAAATGCGTTGCTGCTCAGCATTGCATGCACGTAGCTGGTCCATGCCTTCGCATCGCACCCCGCCCCGGTGCAGCCCGCCGTTCGGTATTCCTTGTTCAGCAGGGCCAAAAATTCCTGGCTTTGCTGCAATTCCGCGGGGCGAACTGCGCGCCCGAAGAGTGTTTGGTAAGCCCACTCCACTCGCTTCGGCGCCAAGGTATTCGCCGCCATCAGCCTGCCGGCGATGGTGGCGCTCTGGTTTGCCAGAAACTCCGAATTCATCAGATATAACGCCTGAAGAGACGTGGTGGTGGACCGCCGCTCACTCAATGGCAGATTGCCATCCGGCCCGTCGAACAAATCCAGATACGGATTCTTCTGGATGCGCTGCTGCATACCGTACACGGCGCGGCGTGGATTTTCGTAGTTCGCGGTGAACGGCTCGTGCTGGCGGAAGAAGTAAGTGCGGTCATTCGGGAAGGCGTGCCGTCCACCTTCGGAGAGGTCAAGCGTGCCGCTCAAGAGGCGAATGGAATCGCTGATCTGTTCCGCATCGAGCCGCTGCCGGTTCTGCCGCCACAAGTAGTTGTTTTGCGGATCGGTCGCGGAGTCGGAGGGCACATCGGCACTGGCCAACTGATACGTCTCCGACATCAGGACCAGCTTGTGCATCTTCTTGAATGACCAGCCCTCTTCGACAAACCGCGCAGCCAGGTAGTCCAGCAGTTCCGGATGAGTTGGCGCCGCACCGCGCACACCGAAGTCTGAAGTGGTGGCGACGATTCCTTTGCCGAAGTGGTAATGCCAGATGCGATTCGCGATCACGCGGGCGGGCAGGGGATTGGCGGGATCGGTCAGCCATTCCGCCAGCTGTTTCCGTCCGCTGCCGGGCTCATTCTCCGGCACCTTCTGGCCACCCAGAATGAGCGGGAAGCCGCGCCGCACCAGCGCGCCGGTATTTTTCGGCTCACCGTAGATCTGAATCTTCACATCGTGAGGTTTGCCCTCTGAAACGGCCCACGCGGCCTCGAGTGGGGGATAAGCTTCTGCAAACGGAACCAGCTTCTCCCGAACATCACTGAGTTCTTTCCATACCACTTCGCGCGAGCGGCCGGGCGTCAGAATCTTCTTGTCCTGGAACTCCTGATACTCGTTGAATTTTTTGCGCTCCAGAGCCTTCCAGGGCGCAAACGCTTCGTCAAACGGCTTCAGAGTTTCGGCGGCTTTCTGCTGCCCTGCGCGGTAAACGAAATCGCCCCGGTACGGGTTATGCTCTTCGCCGCTGAACGGATAAGTGGTGCTGTCGAAAATCCCGTAGAGGGCGTAATAGTCAGCAGTGGGAATCGGATCGAACTTGTGATCGTGACAGCGCGCGCAGCCAATGCTGAGGCCCAGCATACTCTGGCCGAAGTTACCAATGGTGTCCTCGAGAGTGACGTGCCGGTCGGCCTTCGGGCTGACGCCCACGCGCCGCGACACCGTGATGTACCCGGTGGCAACAATCTGCTCCCAGCGCTGATTATCATCTTTATAAGGCAGCAGATCGCCCGCGATTTGCTCGCGAAGGAACTGGTCATACGGTTTGTCCCGGTTGAATGAATCAATCACATAGTTCCGGTATTTGTACATTTCCGGAACAGGGAAATCCGCGGCGTCGCCAGCGGTGTCGGCATAGCGAACCAAGTCCAGCCAGTGCCGCCCCCAGCGCTCGCCATATTGCCGGGAGGCGAGCATCTTATCCACCAGCTTCCCGAATGCGTCGGGCGACTTATCGGCCACGAACGCAGCGACTTCTTCGCGGCTCGGCGGCAAGCCGGTCAGATCGAAGGACGCGCGCCGCAGCAACGTGGGCTTATCGGCCTTGCGGCCCGGCGTGAGGCCCTTCTCTTTCAGCCTTGCGTAAATGAACTGGTCTACAGGGTTGCGATTCCAGTCGGCATTATCGGCCTGCGGCGGGGTATTTTTCTTAACCGGCTGAAACGACCAAAATGCCTTCTGATCCGGTCGCAACACGTAAGCCGGGGCGTCATTCGATTTGACTTCGGGCCACACCGCGCCATCCTTTACCCACTTGCCCAGGCTCGCGATCGCTTCATCGGAAATCCGACCCGCCGGTGGCATTTTGAGACTGTCGTGATCCTGCCGAACCGCCTGCATCAACAGGCTCGCCTGCGGGTCTCCGGGCACCACTGCCGGTCCCGACTTGCCGCCCTTCAACAGCGCTTCGCGCGAATCCAGCCGCAAACCCGCCGTCGCGGTGTTTCCATGGCAACCCATGCAATTCGCATCCAGCACCGGTTTGACCTTCGAAAGGAAAAACTCGCGAGGGGATTCCGGCCACACGGCGCCATCGCGGATCCACTTGTCCAGGTTGGCGACTTCCTGTGCATCCAGCTTCCCGTTCGGAGGCATTTTCAAACGTGGATGTGTCTGTGCCACGGCCTGAATCAGTAAGCTTTCTTCCGGCTTACCGGGCACAATCGCCGGGCCGGATTTGCCGCCCTTCAGCACTCCCTGCACCGAATCCAGCCGCAAACCGCCCGCTGCCGTTTCACCGTGGCACGCGTGACAGCGGCTCACCAGAAGGGGGCGAACGCTGGCTTCGAAGAACTCGCCTGCTTCCGGGGTGGCCCCAAAACACGAAAAAGCCGCAGCCACAAAAACTACGAATCGCATCGACCTAATTCTACAGGGAAATGTCGACGTCCGGGCGCGGCGGTCTCGCCCAGCAGGCCGCAGTTGAGCCGTAAACAAGGTGTAAAGTGGTGAGTAAAACATGTCACGTCTGATGCAGACTCTCCTCGCCGCTCTGCTGGTTCTGCCGAATCTGAGTGCGCAGGATGCCGCCTGGCGCATCGATCCTCTTCACAGCCTTGCGCAGTTCAGTGTTCGGCACATGATGATTTCCACGGTGAGGGGGCAGTTCGGCGGAGTCAAAGGCTCCATTCACTACGACCCGAAGAACCCCATGGCTGCGACTGTGGAAGCTACTATCGACTGCACCACCATCAACACTGGCGAGCCGAAGCGGGACAACGATTTGAAGGGTGAGGAATTCTTCGACGTGAAGAAGTATCCCGTCATGACGTTTCGTTCGAAGCGCGTGGATGTGGCGGGGGCAGGCAGGCTGAAGGTGACCGGGGATCTGACGGTCAATGCCATCACGAAGCAGGTAGTACTCGATCTGGATGGGCCTACGCCGCCCATTAAAGATACTCAGGGCCGGGAGAAAATCGGAGTCAGCGCGACGACTAAAATCAGCCGCAAGGAATTCGGAATTCTTTATAATCCTGTTCTGGAAGCGGGTGGGGTGGCTGTCAGCGACGAAGTTTCAATCGTACTGGATATCGAACTGATTCGGATCTGAGCTCCGCAGCGTGCGGTGATCGCCGGCATCGATTCGTTACGCCTTTTAAAAAGATAAATATCTTCTATTCCCTTCGCATTATTTGCAAACTTCTGAGTGGCTCATTCGTACTTTTCCGTTCTTATTAGCTGAGAGGGTAGTTCATGCGGTTCCCCGACGTTCCGGTCGGGGCCAGCGAACAGCCCTTTGGAGGGAACAAAGAAGTATGAAAAAGTTCAACAAGACCGTCTCGCATCTATTGTGCGACGCGGTTTCTGCCGATGTACTATCCGGGGCCCGGAGCATCGGCGCCGAATGTGAGGCGACAAAATGAGAATGAATCTCAACAGTCTCGCACTCGTGCTCTGCGTGGCGAGCCCGTTCGTTTCGGGCGCATTGCAAGCGCAATCCATCGTTATCACGCCGAATTACGAAAGCATCGGTGTGAACCAGACTCTGCAATATAAGGCTGCTGTTACCGGCCTGATGGACACGACCGTTACCTGGTCTGTGGTGAGTGTAGTGGGAGGGAATTCCATCTACGGCACCATCACACCGGCGGGACTTTACACTGCGCCGGCTGCCATTCCGGCCAACGGAATCACAATAACCGCCCTCGGGTCTGACGGTAAGACCAGCGCCACAGTGTACGTCAACGTTGCGCCCCCCGGACCGACACTCACCTCACTCACGCCGAATCCGGCTCCCGTGGGCAACGCCACCGTGACTGTGACCGGGACCGGCATCAAAGCCGGCGCAACCATGAACTGTAATGGCGTGCAGCTTGGCGGGACCACCATCACGGCGACCTCGGTGTCCGGAGGTGTCTGGACGCCGAACGGAACCACCAGTCTCACCTGCAGCGTCAGGAACCCTGGAACTCTCTTCGGCAATGCCCTGACGATTCCCATGAAAGTGGCATCACCCACTCCGCCCCCACCCGGCGGAGGCGGCAGCAGCGTGCCAGTGGTCTCGCCCGCTGCTGCTACGGTGGTTCTCGGCGCAACCCAGCAGTTCACGGCA
>JAUZEU010000472.1 GCA_030838885.1 Bryobacterales bacterium
GGCGTTTACGGGCTGGCAGGAGTATTCCGTGGTGCCCGCGCAGGGAGTCCGCAAACTGGATCCGTCTGCCGCGCCTGTGTCCACCGCGCTGGGGATTCTGGGTATGCCGGGAATCACCGCTTATGTCGGTCTTCTCAACATTGGTCAACCGAAGCCGGGTGAGACGGTGGTGGTCGCGGCGGCATCGGGAGCAGTGGGATCGGCCGTGGGGCAGATAGCAAAGATTAAAGGCTGCCGCGCCGTGGGCATAGCGGGTGGGAAAGCAAAGTGTGATTATGTGGTGAATGAGTTGGGCTTCGATGCCTGTGTGGATCATCACAGCGCGAGCTTTGATGCGGATCTGAAAGCCGCCTGCCCGTCCGGGATTGACGTGTATTTCGAGAACGTGGGCGGGAAGGTCTTTGAGGCGGTGCTGCCGTTGATGAACCAGTTTGGGCGCGTGCCCGTTTGTGGACTGATTGCGCAATACAACATGTCGGAACTGCCGCCGGGTCCGGATAAAACGCCCCTCGTGATGCGGACCATTCTTGCCAGGCGGCTAACGTTCCGCGGCTTCCTTGTCGGCGACTACATGAGTCAGGCTGCGGAGTATCTCCGGGAGTTGACCGCCTGGCTGCGCGAAGGGCGACTGAAGTACCGCGAAGATATAGTGGATGGTTTGGAGAACGCTCCGAGCGCGTTGATTGGTTTACTGCAGGGGAAGAACTTCGGGAAACTGGTGATCCGGCTTTAAGCGCCTGACACTCCAGCCAAAGTATCAGCTGCTGAGCGGATTACACCATCGCAGGCCAGGAAATCGACGAAAATTCTGGTCGGTCGATGCCAGCAATGCGCCGTTTTCGATCGCGAGTGCAGCCAGAACAGCGTCCATTGCCAGCGGACCGATTGCACCATGCTCGCGTACCAGTCGTTCAAGAATTTCAAGATGGCGCGGACCCGGTTGCAGAGTAACCACACCCGGTTGGTCCAGCCATGCAGCGATAATCGCGAACGCTTCGTCGGCAGGCCGCGGGTTGGACCAGATTCTCG
The DNA here is from genome assembly GCA_030838885.1 of Bryobacterales bacterium. Classification (GTDB taxonomy): domain Bacteria; phylum Acidobacteriota; class Terriglobia; order Bryobacterales; family Bryobacteraceae; genus BOG-234. Next base: position 1,030 of record JAUZEU010000472.1, read on the forward strand.
GATTGGTGCATATGCGGACGAATGCCCAAATGGTCACCCACGGCATCCCCACGGTCTCGCCGCTGTCAAAGAGTTCCTCCAGCCATTTTGCCGATGCGGGCTGCTGCGGTGCATCGGCGTTATACGCGTACAGCAACAGGTTGGCGTCGACGACCGTCATCGGTGCTGCTCGCCCTCGCCGTACTCCAGGAGAGAGGCGATATCGTCGTGATTCAACCCCGGACGGTACCCCATATGAGTGGGTTTGATGCTGAGCTTTCTTCGGCGGGGTGTGCTGTCGAGACTCAGCAGAGCTAATCGAAGCAGATCGTTGAGAGTATCCCGGAATGGCTCGCCCCGTGACCGGCTTTCGCTTTTCACCCGCGAGACTACATCATCGTCAAGGGTGACAGTTGTGCGGACACTCATGATGCTTTAAGGTTAGCATCACCGGCATCATCCGTTTCTCGCGCATACGTGACGCGCTCGAACTAGTGCCATATCACACGATAAAGGCAAAGGGCGTGGGCAATTCACCCCAGACAGGTACCGACGCGACGGGTAGTTGAAATATACTAGCGACTATTCAACCCGGTTTTAACCGGATGGGTCTGACAGTCTTTGCTCCTGAATCGAGAGGTTTTCTCAAAATGAACGGAATTTGCAGTGTAATGGCCCTGATTGCCGCCTGCGCGGGCTCCGTTTTGGCCCAAAGCGATCGCGGAACTATCACGGGTACGATTTCCGATGCGGCCAACGCCATTGTCCCGAAAGCGGCTGTGGTCGCGACGAACTCCGGAACCGGGGTTCAATCCAGAACCGAAACCACTTCGACCGGCAACTACACACTTTCCTCCCTGCCTGTTGGAATGTACGACATCTCCGTCGAGGTGACAGGATTTAAGAAATACGTCCAAACAGGCGTGCGAGTCCAGGTGGCGGGAACGGAGCGTATCGATATCCGTCTGGAGGTTGGTTCTGCTACCGAATCCGTGACTGTGAATGCAGATGCGGCGCTTCTGAAAACTGAGGATGCAGAGCAAAGCCAGACGTTCTCTGGCGACCGTCTAAACTCGCTGCCTATCAACTTTGGGATTGGAGGTGGCGCGATCCGGAACCCCCTGGGTTTCGTGGCATTGGCGCCTGGTGCCAGCCTGAACGGGTGGAACGATATCAAGGTAAACGGCGCACCTAATGGTTCCTTCCGGATTATTTTCGAAGGTCAGGATTCCACGAGCGATTTGAACCCGCGGGTTTCCGATGAGTCGCAGCCTTCCATGGAATCGATTCAGGAATTTACTCTTCAGACCAGTAACTTCGCTCCGGAATTCGGCCAGGTTATCGGCGGACTATTTAATTTCACCGCCCGCTCCGGCAGCAATCAGTTTCACGGCAGTGCCTACGACTATTCCACGAACGAGGATTTAGGAGCGGGGCAGCCTTTCACGAACAGTGGAAACGGCCATCTTCTCCGTCCTCCCAACCGGCAGAATGATTTTGGCGGAACAATCGGCGGCCCGGTCTGGATTCCAAAGGTTTACAACGGGCACGACCGCACGTTTTTCT
>JAUZEU010000558.1 GCA_030838885.1 Bryobacterales bacterium
CAGGGGGAGTCGAGGCTCGTATCACGATGCCACTCCGCATTCAGGCAGAACGAATAGAGGATGAGGACCATGTCGAACTTCAAAGTACTGATCGTTGACGATGAGCGGCTTTCGCGAAGACGCATTCGCAGGCTGCTCGCGCTGGAACCTGAGTGTGAGGTCATGGGAGAGTGTGCCAACGGCGCCGAAGCCGTGGCAATGCTGAACAGGTCACGCCCGGACATCCTCTTTCTGGATGTTCAGATGCCCGAACTCAATGGCTTCGAAGTTATTGACGCGCTCACCGAACTGAAACCGCTGATCATCTTCACCTCCGCGTACGAAGACTACGCGGTGCGCGCCTTCGAGGTGCATGCCTTCGATTACCTGCTAAAGCCATTCGACGGCCGGCGCTTTCTGGAATCGCTGCACCGGGCCAAGTCCCGCATTTTGCTGGACCGCGCCGGTACTGCCGATACCCGGTTGTTCGCGCTGGTGGAAAGCCTCTCCAAAGCGCAGGTATCGCCCGATCGCATTGCCGTTCGGAACAATGGCCGGGTGGTGTTCGTGAAGCTCGAAGAGATTGACTGGATCGAAGCGTCTGACAACTACGCCTGCCTGCACTGCGGCCGTGAAACTCATGTGGTTCGGGAAACCATGAGCGAACTGGAGTCGCGCCTCAACCCTGCGCATTTTCTGCGCGTGCATCGCTCGGCCATCGTGAACCTCGACCGGATCAAGGAATTACAACCGTGGTTCCGCGGCGATTATCGCGTGATCCTGCGCGACGGAACGGAACTCACCCTGACCAAGAACCACCGCGAGAAACTCGAATCCCGCCTGCTCCTGGGGGCCTCGAGATAACGCTTACTGCGCAGTCTCCAGCTCTTCTTCCAGAGCCTGCCGCGTAACCAGATCCGCGTAGTATCCGCCCGCTTCCACAAGCTCCGGATGCGAGCCACGCTCCACGATCCTGCCGTGCTCCAGCACCAGGATCTCATCGGCGTTGCGAACCGTCGACACCCGATGCGATATCAGTATCACGGTTCGCCCGCGGAACACCCCGGTCAGCCCGTTCAATATCCGGTCTTCCGTCAACGTATCCACGCTGGATAAAGCATCGTCCAGAATCAGGATCGGCGCATCCCGCATCACCGCGCGGGCAATCGCGGTGCGCTGCTTCTGTCCCCCGGAAAGCGTAATCCCCCGCTCCCCCACAACGGTTTCAAAACCCGCCGGGAAGCCTTCGATATCCGTTGCCAGACCCGCGATCTCCGCCGCGCGCGCCACCTGCTGCGGGCTGCCAGCCTCTACCCCGAAGGCAATGTTCCCCCCGAGGGTGGAACTGAACAGGAACGTTTCCTGCGGTACAAACGCCACGTGGCGCCGAAGCTCCGCCGGATCGAACTGCCGGGCATCCACGCCATCGATCAGAACGCGCCCTTCTGAAGGGTCGAGCAAACGCGGAATCAGGCTGACCAGCGTCGACTTCCCCGAACCCGTGTGCCCCACAATAGCCACGGTTTGTCCCGCGGGAATCACCAGGCTCACAGCGTCCAGCGCCTCTTGTGCGCCGTAACGAACGCTGACGTTTTCCAGCCGGATCTCCCCCCGCACCACTGGCACCTGTGCCGGCACTGCCGGCGCCGTGATCTCCGGCTGTGCCCGCAGAATTTCATCGATCCGCGCAAGAGAAGCCGTGCCCCGCTGGATCAGATTCACCACCCAGCCCAGCGCGATCATGGGCCAGACCAGCATCCCCATGTACGTATTGAAAGTGACGAACCCGCCCAGCGACAGACGGCCCCGCATCACCTGATAACCACCGGCCCACAGCACGGCGAGAAACGTCAGCCCTATCAGCAGTTCCAGCAGGGGCTGCAACAGTCCCTGCAGCCGTACCAGCCGGAGATTCTCGGCGATGTATTCCAGGTTCAGCTGCTCGAACTTCCGGATCTCGGCGCGTTCCTGCGCGAAGGCCCTGACAATCCGCACGCCCGCCAGATTCTCCTGCACGCGGCTGCTGATATCGGAAAACTTCGCCTGAATGCGTTCGAAGCGCGTGTGGATCCGCTCCCCGAAGTAGACCATCGCAAGACTCACCAGCGGCGCGGGAAGGATTGCAATTGCCGTCAGCCGCCAGTCCAGCCGCAGCATAATCGCCACCGCCAGAATGAACGTCAGCCCGGTCTCCAGACAATACATAATGCCCGGCCCCAGCAGCATCCTGACCTGATTCAGGTCGTTTGTGGCGCGGGCCATAATGTCGCCAGTTCTCTGTTTCGCGAAATAGCCGGGCGAAAGCCGGATAACGTGCGCGAAAAGATCGTTGCGCAGGTCATACTCGATGTCTCTTGACACACCGATCAGCACCACCCGCATCCCGTACTGGAAGATGCCCTTTGTGGCCGAGACAGCAAGCAGCAGCAGCGCGAACCACGCCACCGTATGACCGCTCGCGCCCGCCTTCAGAGCATCGATACCGCGGCCCAGCACGAGCGGCCCGCAAACCGCGATCGTATCTTTCAGAACCAGACACGCCACGCCCGCAAAGAAACCACGGCGATAGCGCCAGAGAAAAGGGCGCAGATATCGGAACGCCTCTGCCGGATTCATCGCGTCAACTCACCGTCATTTTCAGAACCCAAGAGAGTCGGCCACAGACTTTACGGTCTCCAGAAGCCACAGCTTGCGCCCTTCCCGCGTTCTCCACCAGTAGCCCTGATTCCATTTGCGATCCCTGGAGGCTACCGTGTGAATTTCCAGATCCGGCGCAAGACGACGGAAGATCCGGCCCGCACGCGCGGTATGACTGGGGCTGGTCACAATCAGAACTTTATGAGCATGCGCCCGCCGCAGTTCCACAATGACGTGTTGCGCCTCCTCGAAAGTACTGTTGGCCTGGAACTGAACGGGGATAAAAAAGTCGGGCGGACAGCCCTTTTTTATGGCGAGGTTAATCGCCAGGACGCTTTCATGGTTACCGTAGTAGGACCCGCCGCCGCTTACCAGTGCATGTGGAACATAGCCACTCTGGATCAGTTCACAGCCTTTCAGAATCCTGCCACCGCTTGCATCGCCGCCCAGCACGACCTCCATGTCCGCCTTCTGTGGCGCTTCGGATTTCACCAGCATCGTGCCCATGCTCCACAAAATTTGCTGAGAAAATGTCAGCGCGGCGGCCAGGATTAAACAGAGGGAAATAAGGATTACTACCCAGCGTCTCAGACGAAAATACCGCCTCTGCGCAGGCGGCTCAGATCAGCGCTCATCGCCGGAATTTCGCGGATCGATGTGCCCAACTGTTTTGAGCAGAAAATAGAGACGTTCCACTTCTTCTTCATCTTCGGGACGCAAAACCCGGTAGCGCGGAGCGGAGATTTGCTTCGGCTCCGTGCCGCCTGCCAGAACTTCACCCCAGTATTGCCGGTAAGGAACGCCGTCGATCATCGCGCTGGTCGCCATTTGCCGCAGCGTCCGCAGCAGGTGTTTGCAACAATCCACCTCGCCTGGATAGACCAGAGTCACCGTCTCGTCATCGAAAAGCGTCAGCTTTGCAACCAGGGGAGAAATCCAGCCGGTGCGCTCCACGCGCCGAATATCCTGCCAGAGAATCAGGCGTTTACCGATCTCGAGATGCGCATCATACACCCTGATAACAGGTTGAAATGCCAGCGCCAGCAGAGCGGAAGCGGTTACCAGAAACAGACCGGCAGGCAAGAACGCGGGCGTCCAGCTCAGGCCGAGCCAGGCGGAAAATCCGGCGAGGGCCATCGCCACAATGCCGAAAGATACATAATGACGGGCGGGAACGTATCGGCTCATCTGGCGGCTCCGACTACCTCTAACATTACTCTCCCACAGCTCTCAGGTCAACGTCCCGGCGCCTGTTTGGCGTGCGGACTGACCGCGATTTTTGAACCAGGCCACCCCGCGCCAGCTATACTCGGCGCAACTGATGGCGGCTAGTATGACGATACCTGCGATCAACCCGTTACAGATTCGCATAAGTATCACATCCCGATACCCCACCGCACCCATGACGCCAATTGCCGTCATGATTTGCAGAAAGGTGCTCGCTTTTCCCCACGCACTGGGTGCAAACTCCCGGAAATTGGTGAATTTAAAAGCGACGGCAGCAAGCGCGAGAATCCACAAGTCGCGCCCGAAAATCACCCAAACGGTCCAGACCGGCACCGCGTGGCCCGCCGCCAGGCCTAAATAAATACCACTGAGCAGAAATTTATCGGCGACAGGGTCCAGGTAGGCCCCGAATTTCGTCTCGCCGCCGAAGCGCCGCGCTACCGTGCCATCCAGCATGTCGGTGAGCGCCGCGCCGCCAAAAAGCCAGGCGCCCAACAGAAAATGGCCCCGCGCCAGGGCGTACAGGATGAACGGAGTCATCACTATCCGTATGGCCGTGAACAGGTTGGGAATCGTGAACCACACGTTCTTTCATGATACGCGTGCTCACCAGGCAAGATGCCGCGATAAGCTGTTCGGTATAGGGCAAATGGGCTTCGCGGTCTGGATCGACAAACAATGCAGCCTCGCCTGGGCGCAGGGACCCATGAATATCGCCCGATGGGCACAGCGGTCATCGCCTGCACCGATCAGTTTCGCCACCGCGACTTCGAGCAGACCAGAAAGCGCCCCGCCAGCCTCGAGAAGTCGTTTGTTGGTTTCTTTGGGTCTTTGGAAGAGGTGAACGTAACACTGCGAGCCGAACGCCCGTGGAATTTGCGCTGGACGCCCGGCCACCTGCGCTGATTACTCGCGCAACGCCATCTGGTACCGGCCATCGCTGGTCTGGTCCAAGAAATAGCTCCGAAGCTGCTGGTCTTTCAGAACCAGAAACCCGTCCGCCCCCATGCACAAAGCATCCCCGCAACGGGCGATATGGTCGGCTGAAAGTTTCCGATCCAAAACCTCCACCTGCTCGGTGCGGCGATCCCACCGCAGCAGCCCGCCAGAACTGTTGCCGTACTCGCCTCTGCGGTGAAGTGCCAGCCAGATCGCATCAGGCTCGACCAGAATCGCGGAAACGGACCATCGTTGGATCTCCGGTGGCGAGTAGATTTTCCATGAGCGCGCAGCCGCATCGAAATAACCAAATCCACCTACACCGGTCAATCCTTCGCTGTTGTAAAACGACTTACCGAACCAAAGCCGATCACCTTCCAACTGATGAGGACCGATCTGTTCGTTCATCTCCGCCGCATTGGGAGCAATGCCGCTCTCGGCGTCATCCGGGCGAGCTTCCCGCCAGGTCTCGAGATCCGACTGCGGCAACAAAAATGACTTTTCCTGTTGGCCCCGCCGTTCGATTATGACCGGGAAGTCGGAGCCATACGTGTTCTTTTCCTGAGACAGCCGAAACCGCTTTCCTGGCCCAAACCACGTTACAGGAGCGGATGGCGTTGCGGGTGGCTGAAAAGCAGAAACCACCCGGGGCACGCCGGTTTCGGAATCCGATTCAATCAGCAGGGACCGCTTCTGGTCGGTCATCACAAACCGTGGGCCGCGTGGGCTCTGAAGAACCCGATTCACCCGGAACGGTGCATACGAAAAGTGCTTCACCACTGACCTGGCGTGAATATCTATGAGGAATTTCTGATTATCGTAAGTCGACCACTTCTCGCCGACGCAGGAGAGCACCAGTTCACCCGCTGTCATCCGCTCGACGCGCAGAAAGCTGTCTTGCATCGGACCCGGCTCTACCGCCAACCGGAAAAGCCGACCCGAATCCGTCCTGTCCTGGAGAAACAATCCGATACGGTCCTGCGGTGACCAGGGAACTTCTCCGTTGGCGAAAAGCTCAACCTTCCAGGGCCAGCCAATCGCGAGCACCAGATCGAGATTGTTATCCACCGGGAGGCGCTTTAGAACTGCGGCATCCCGCAAAGCAGGAACAGATCGCCGGAGAAGGTCCGTGACCGCCCGGTCCGTTGGCGTCAGTTCGGCGCCGTTCGCGACGGGCATGAGCAGGCAACACGCGAATAAGAGAAGACGAGAGAAGAACTCCCGCATAGAGTGGCTTCTACTTCCGGCTGTCGTTGTGGCTGTCGTTATGATTTTCGATACCGGCCTTCACATCTTTCAGCATCTTATCCACGGCTTCCCGCGAACGCCGTGTGCCCCACCAGGCAAAGCCTGTAGGATTCGGCCGTGAAAGAGCAATGCTGTCCGCCTGCAGATCCAAACCACCATTCCGTTCTCTGGCTAACCAGTAGGTATTCGTCTTCCAGAGGAAACCATGATCGTCTCCCTCCGGCAGATACCCGGCTGCGGGATTCTTCGGATCCCGGGCTTCCTTGATGTTCAGGGCGACCGAACGGGAAGTCCACCGGTCTTTACCTGTTCGCCGGTAATGCGTATCGTAAAGCGTGTCGTAAGTAACGCTCATCCACAGAGTGGTCTGGACGAGCATCAGTTTCGCCTTGAAATGTTCGTCCTCCGGAGTGCTGTCCGCTTCGCGCGTGCCGGACGCAGAACCCAGATCGGGCTTGAAAATTTCCACGTAGTGCGAGTAATCCTGCATCACCTTACGGACGGAGTCGATGTTCGCCCCATTCACATGAATCGAGCCGGAAAAGTGGTGCACGCTGCCATTGGCAAGGTCTTCATTGCGCCGCGGTTCAACAACCGGCTTCCCGGCGTCGAAATTACCCTTTTTGCTGTCGCTGTCGATCCACATCCTGCCGGAATTATTGAACTGTTCGAGCACGGTTTTCTCGAAACTGGTAACGTACTCCTGGTACGCGGCGAGAGTTACCTGATCTAAGTGAACTGTCGGAATGATAGATGCGTGCAGTGTGGCGATCAGAGTGACTGCGACAAGGCACACGGTAAGAGGACGCATGCCTTCACTATAGCGACCGAAGCCAGGGCTAACCCATACAAAGCTCAGCGGCCCTTGGTCAGTCGCCGAATCGCCGCCCCAAAAAACGCCGCGACAGGCCCGCAACCCGCAATAGTAGTCTCATACCACCCGGGCCGCACTTCCCCGTGCTGCCGCATCGAAACCACACTCATCGCAATCATCAACAATCCCAACCCTGCCGCGTGCGGCAACTCCCGCCGCCCCGCAATCCAGGCTGTCAGATACCCTCCGGCTATCGCCGCCACCACACAATACCCAATCGTAGCTACCAAAACCGGCAGGCTAAACGAATTGAAATTTTCCACCCGAAATGTCCGTATCACCACCGGTGTCAGAATCCCGATCACCAGCGCAACCACAACAAAGCCCGCCAGAATGGCCCCCAGGCTCCGCAGCAGCCTCACTTATTGACCTCGTTCTGAATCGCCTCCAGCTCACGCCCGGCCTCCGCCCACTTCCCCTGGCTCGCCAGATCGCGATACCGTTGCAGATGCTCACGCACAACCTGAATTCGCGGATCGCCCGACGGCGCAGCCGGCTTTGCAGGAGCAGCGGGCGGCTGACCCGCAGGCCCCGCGCTTACCGGCAACGCGGTACCGGCAACCGGCGACCCCAGCATCGCCTTTGCCTGCTCATACGTATCCGCATAAATCAGCCGGTTATCAATCGCAATCACTACTTTCTTCAACTGCGGCATCCGCGCCTGCGTAGCCTGCAGATAAAGCGGGACGATATAGATGAAAGTATTTCCGACCGGAAGTACCAGTGTCTGCCCCTGCAACACCTGCGACCCCTGCTGATTCCACAACGTCAGATCCTTCGAAATATTCTGATCCTGGTTAATCCGCGCGCTCACCTGCATCGGCCCCAGAATCAGTTCCTGCTTCGAAAGCTGCAGCACCACGACCTGCCCCATATTCGGCCCGTCGCAGCGCGCCAGCATCACGCCAATCAGATTCTCCTTCGAGAACGGTGTAAACGTCGTCATCAGGAGGAACTCCGGCTTCGTCTCCCCCGGCCACGTCGCGAACACATAAGTGGGCGACACCGGCTTCGGCTCCGCATTTCCTGATGAGTAGCGCGCAAACTCCCAAACGTCCTCATTGTTATAAAAGGCCTGAGGATTCTTCATGTGATAAATCCGGTAGAGTTCCGCCTGTACGCTGAACAACTCCTCCGGATACCGGGCATGCGCGCGTAGAAACGGCGGCATCTTCGCGACGTTCTCATACAGCGCCGGGAACAGCGAGCGATACGCCTCAATCACCGGATCGGTGGTGTCGAAAATGTAGATATGCGTTTCGCCATCATACGCATCCACCGTCGCTTTCACGGCATTCCGAACGTAGTTGATACCGCCAAACGCTTCGGTAGCGCGCGAGAACGGATGCGAATCCGACGTGCTGTAGCCGTCCACCATCCAGACCAGGCGCCCCTCCGGCGTAATCACAAGATAAGGGTCGGCATCCCAGTTCAGATACGGCGTCATCGTCTGCAGCCGCTCACGCACGCGCCGGTGGATCATCATTCGGCTGTGATCGGTCAGGTACCCGGTCAGCAGAATGTTCGAATCGCCAAAGTTGAGTGCGGCCGCCCCGCGCATCAACAGCGAGGAAATCGGGAACCCGCCCTTGCCCTGATAGCGCACCAGCGCATTTTCCGAACCCTGCGGATAGTTAAACTCCTGCTGCGCCGTGTCCACGAAAACAGGCTCATGCTGCAGTTCACCATAGTACAGCTCAGGGCGATCGATCTTCAGCGAAGGAGTCTTGATCGTCGGCGGCATGTCCTGAATCAAATACACAGGCTGCCCTTCCGGCGTCAGCTTACTCACCTCCGCAAGCACCAGCCCGTAACCATGCGTGTAGATGAAATGTGGATTGATCCAGCTGGACTGCGTTCCCGGCAACCTGGTGATATCCAGTTCGCGCGCAGCAAGCAGGACCTGCCTGTATTCCCCGTCGATCGTATAACGATCCACATCCGGCTTCTGAAATGAGTAATACGGCCGGAGGGCCTGCATCTGCGTAACCGTGTCATGAAACGGCTGCCAGTCCCACAGCCGGACATTGTCCAACAGCGGAGCATTCTTCTCTACATCAATCGTCGACGCGGAACTCGGCCGCATCTCGATCTCTTTCACGTGCGGCGAGAGCCCATACGCCATCCTCGTGGCATCGATGTGGTTCTGAATGTAAGGCCGCTCGAGCGAGATCTCATTTGGCTTCACGTAAAACGATGCGGCAAAATTCGGCACGACAAACAGCAGCACCAGGCTTACGCCCACCAGTGCCGCCGCCACCATCCAGTGCCGGAATACAATCAGCACCGCGCCAATCAGTAGCGCCACAATTACCACCCAGTACAACGGCAGCCTGAAATGGTCGTCCGTGTAATCCACGCCGACCATGAACCGGTGCTGGTTCCACACCATCTCGAACCGGCCCAGATAGTATTTGCAGGCTAGGGCGACGAAGAAGAAAGCAAGTGAGAAGCGCAGGAAAGCAGATTCCAGCCCTCCTGCGAGCCTGAAAACGGAAAAATCAACACCGCCGCGCTGCAGTTCCGGCAAGGTGAAACGCAGTTGCCAGGCGCGCGCCACCAGCCAGTAAACCAGAATCGTGATAATCACGACTCCGAAGAGGTAAGTGCGCAGATCGCTCCAGAACGGCAGATCAAAGAGATAGAACGTGGCCGGCTTCCCGAAAATCGGATCGTGGAAGGTCTGCACGCCCTGCAGAGAACGGCTCCCTGCGAACCGCAGCACCGTCCAGTTATTAATAGTGCTGTCGGCCAGAAAGAACGACAGAATCAGCAGCCCTACTGAAGAAAGTCTTGAGTAAATCGGGTAGTCACTGACCTGCCCCCCGGCGAATTTCACCCCTCGCGAGTGGGAGATCAGCAGAACAAACCACGCCAGCATCGTGCCCACCGCAACAGGCAGAGTGGAGTACGCGTAGAGATCGATCCACGTATGAAGCTGCCCAATCTCCTTCCACCAGGAGTACTCGATCAGCAGCGACGCCGCCCATCGTGCACCCACCAGCACGGCAAAGATAAGAATCGCGATTCCGATAAGGCCGAACCTCGCGGCTCTTCCCGGTCTGCCGCTTGTGATTACTCTCGGCTCCATACGATCGTGCCTCCCACGATGGTGGCGACAGGTCCACCGCGGAAGCGCCGTCCATGGAACGGCGAATTGCGGCTCTTCGAGTACGATTGCTGTACGTCGAAGGTCCATTCGGTGTCCGTATCGAACACCGTTACGTCACCGTGCGCACCGGGCTTGAGTGTACCGCGATCAAGTTTGAGAATGTTGGCAGGCCCCGTTGTGAACAGCTCAATCATGCGAGCCACAGTGATGCGTTCCTTATGAACCAGTTCGCCCAGGGAGAGCCCGATCGCCGTCTCCAGCCCCGTAATTCCGAACGGGCAGCGCTCGAATTCCTGCATCTTTTCGCTCCCGGCATGGGGCGCATGATCGGTCGCAATCGCATCCACCACACCGGTTACAATGCCATCGATAATCGCGTCCACATCGGAGTGGCACCGCAGCGGCGGTTTCATCTTGTAGTTGCTGTCATACCGGCACAGTTCGTCATCCGTGATCGCGAAATGATGGGGCGTCACTTCACAGCTCACGCTGAGCCCGCGCACCTTCGCATATGCAACCATCGCCACAGAGCGCTGCGTGGAAAGATGCGCCACATGGAAACGCGCGCCCGTCTGCTCCGCCAGCAGGAGATCCCGTGCCACCATCACGTCTTCTGACGTTGAAGGAATCCCGCGCAGCCCCAGTCGCACGGACTGAGCCCCCTCATGCATGTCGCCACCCGCGCTCAGGTTCAGGTCTTCGCAGTGGTCGATCACCGGCAAGTCGAAAGCCCGCGCAAGTTCCATCGCACGCCGCATCACCCGCGCATTCATCACCGGCCTGCCATCATCTGAGATCGCCACAATCCCCGCCCCGTGCATCGACCCGATGGCCGCCAGTTCTTCCCCCAGGCTGCCTTTCGTAATCGCGCCTATCGGAAACACATTCACGATCGCCACTTCCCTTGCGCGCTGGACGATGTAACTGGTTACCATCGCGCTGTCGTTCACCGGGATCGTATTCGCCATGCAGCAGATCGTGGTGAATCCACCGGCCGCCGCTGACCTGGCCCCGCTCTCGATCGTCTCCGCGTGTTCGATACCAGGCTCGCGCAGATGCACGTGCATATCGATGAACCCAGGCGCGACAATCGCACCCGTCGCATCGAAGATGGCAGCATCCCCGGCCTTCAATCCGCTGCCGACCGCTTCAATCCGGCCATCGCGGATCAGCACATCGGCGGTGCCATCAAAGCCCGAAGCGGGGTCAATCACGCGCCCGCCCGTAATCAGAATGGAATTCATGAACCTGTCGTCCTGTCAAACAGGACCCGCTCGAGCACCGCCATGCGTACCGCCACTCCGTTTTCTACCTGATTCAGAATCACCGACCGCTGGCTGTCTGCCACTTCCGAACTCAGTTCGCGCCCGCGGTTAATTGGCCCCGGATGCATCACGATCACGTCCGGCTTCGCCAGGTCCAGATGCTCCAGCCGCAGCCCGTAAAACCGGAAATATTCACTCGCCGCCATGGGCGCTTCATGCTGCCGCTCCAGTTGCACGCGAAGCATCATGATCACATCGGCGCCCAGAATGGCTTCGGTCATATCCCACGCCAGCCGCACACCCGGAGCAAGCTGTTCCAGTTCCCTCGGCAGCAATGATGGCGGCCCACAAAGCACAATCTCCGCCCCAAATTTCGATAGCAGGTGAACGTTCGAACGCGCTACGCGGCTATGCGCAATGTCGCCGATAATCGCCACGCGCAGGCCTGTCAGCGAAGGCCGGTGGTCCAGAATCGTGCGAGCATCCAGCAGCGCCTGTGTGGGATGCTCATGAGTCCCGTCACCCGCATTCACGATCGGAATTTGCAAATGCCGCGCCAGAAACTGAGGCGCGCCGGATGCCGCATGGCGCATCACAATCGCATGTGGACGCATCGCCGCCAGCGTATTCAGCGTGTCTACCAGCGACTCTCCCTTGGACACGCTCGAACCCTGCGCTGCAATGGTCAGGGTATCGGCCCCCAATCGCCGCGCGGCAATTTCAAAGCTCACGCGCGTTCGCGTGGAAGCCTCGAAAAACAGGTTCACTACCGTCTTACCCTTCAGCGAATCCAGCCGCCGGTAGGTCTCGCCAGGCGGCGGCTGAAAGAACCGTGCCCGGTCCAGAATCGCTTCAATCTCCGCGCGATCCAGAGTTTCAATATCGAGCAGTCCCGCGGCTCTGAGTGGGGTCACCATAAGCGTCAGGCGCTCTCGCCTGCCGTCTCAACTGGTACCCGCTCGCAAAGCAGTACTTTTTCCGTGTCGTCGATTTCCTGGAACTTCACTTCGATGATCTCCGTGTCGCTCGTCTGCACCGTGCGCCCCGTGTACCGCGCCTCAATCGGCAACTCGCGGTGACCACGGTCGATCAGCACCAGTAACTGCACGCGCGAAGGCCGCCCATGGTCGAACAACGCATCCAGCGCCGAACGAATCGTGCGTCCCGTATACAGCACGTCATCCATCAGAATGATGTCTTTGCCCTGCACGGAGAAAGGGATTTCAGTGGCGTTCAGTTGCGGCTTAGGCCCCACCGTGCTCAGATCATCGCGATAAAGGTTGATATCGAGAATCCCCACCGGCACGGTGCGATTCTCCAGTGACTGGATCTTCGCTGCAAGGCGCTGCGCCAGCGGCACCCCGCGCCGCCGGATTCCGATGAATGCCAGTTGCTCCAAATCCTTTGTACGTTCCAGAATTTCATGCGCCAGCCGGACGAGAGTCCTGTCGATCTCGGACGCGCTCATCAGTTGCGATTTGACTTGGGTCAGGGCCATCGAACGGATTGTAACGCACAGGCCTGGCGCACTACCGTTTCATCCGCCCACGGATTCGCTTGGAAATCTTTTCGATGTCGTCGAGCTTTTTCAGCAGCCCCACCGAGAGCACGAACCGGTCGCTCTTCTCCAGATCGAGTTCGAAAGCTTTGCTCATATCCACCAGATCACGCGCGTCTTTCAGATTCTTTTCGTAATCGGCTTTCAGGATTTCGTCGCGCTGCAGCTTGCCATTTGGCAGACGCGTAGTGTCCGGCTGCGTGCCAGGCACGTGAGGCGCCGGAAACGCGTCCTGATGTGGATTCGCCACCTGGGCAGGCAGTAAACGCGCCGCCACGGCTGCGGGCGCGAGCGCCAGCAAAGCCTTCCGAACGCCCCATCGCCGTGTAAAACCAACCACATCGCTATGATATCGCGACCCCTCTGGCTATGATTAAGGCTACTAATGAAAGACGTTAATGTAGGTGTCATTGGCCTCGGCAACGTGGGCTCTGGCACCCTTGCGATCCTCCACAAAAACTCCGCACAGATAGCGCAAAAACTGGGTTTTAACCTGCGCGTCGTCGCAGTTTGCAGCAGATCCGTATTGGCCCGCACCGTGCCGGACGTGCCGTCCGACGCGCTCCACACGGCGGACTGGCGCGAAGTCGTCTCGCACCCGGATGTCCACGTAGTCGCTGAACTGGTCGGCGGCACCACAGCGGCGCGGGAGATGATCGAAGCCGCCATTGCTGTAGGCAAGTCCATAGTCACCGCCAACAAAGAACTTATGGCTCTGGAAGGCGCCGAAATCTGGGATCGCGCCATCAAAGCCAACATCAAT
>JAUZEU010000568.1 GCA_030838885.1 Bryobacterales bacterium
CCCGCGTGCTGACCGCATTGTCGGCCCCGGCAACATCTATGTTGCTGCCGCCAAGAAGCTCCTCGCCGGCGAGGTGGGCATCGACTTCGTCGCCGGCCCTACCGAGATCCTGATCATCGCCAATCAGGGCGACCCACGCTTCATCGCCGCCGATATGCTCGCTCAGGCGGAGCACGATACAGACGCCTGTTCCATCCTGCTCACAAAATCCAAACGCCTGGCCGCTCAGGTCGCGAAGGAGATCGAGCGCCAGCTGTTGACGCTCTCTACCGCGCCGGTCGCGCGCAAAGCAATCGAGAAGAACAGCGCCATCATTATTGTGAAATCCCTTGACGAAGCGGCCGACCTCTCCAACGATTTCGCGCCCGAACACCTGTCCCTGCACCACGAAGAACTCATTCCGAAAATCCGCCACGCCGGCAGCATCTTCGTCGGCCCTTACAGTCCCGAAGCCGCCGGAGATTACGCCTCCGGTCCGAACCACGTGCTTCCCACCGGCGGAGTCGCGCGCGTCCGTGGTGGCCTCTCTGTAACCGACTACGTGAAGGTGATCTCCGTCCAGCAACTCGACGCCAAAGGGCTGGCCCGGCTCGCGCCCGCTATCACTACGCTCGCCCGCGCCGAAGGTCTCGAAGCCCACGCCCGGTCCGTGGAGGTGCGCCTTGCCGATTAACCCACGCCCCGCCGTCGTCGCGATGGCCCCGTACCACCCGCCCACCGGCAACCGCAGCGACAAAATCCGTCTCGACTTTAACGAGAACACGGTCGGTTGCTCTCCCCGCGTGATCGAAGCGCTGCGCAACGGGCTCTCCGCCTCGGGCCTGACGGTCTATCCCGACTACACCAGCGTTCGCCGGACGCTCTCCGGCTTCTTCAAAGTCTCGCCCGACGAACTCCTGCTGACCAACGGGACCGACGAAGCGATCCAGGTTCTGGTCAACACCTATGTGGATGACGGCGATGAAGTCATAGCCCTGCGCCCCTCCTACGCGATGTACCGGTTTTACGCGGAAGTCGCCGGAGCAAAGGTCGTGGAGGTCGATTACATCCCGCCCGCTGTGGAGTTCCCGTTGGCCGCGCTTCTGGCTGCCATTACGCCCCGAACGCGTGCCGTGCTCGTCTCAAATCCGAACAATCCGACCGGCAGTTCCATCCATCTCGATGCGGTCGAACAGATTCTCAAAGCGGCTCCCGATGCCGCCGTCCTGATCGACGAAGCCTACTTCGAGTTCTTCGGCGTCACGGCTCTCGGCCTCATCGGTCGCTATCCCAACCTGTTCGTCAGCCGGACTTTCTCCAAGGTCTACGGCATGGCCGCCATGCGCATGGGCTGCCTTTTCTCACAGGCAGACAATGTCAGATTCCTGCACAAAGCGCAATCGCCCTACAGCGTGAACATGCTGGCTGCCATGGCCGCCGAAGCGGCAGTCAAAGATCCCGATTACATCGCAAACTACGTCACGGAGGCCCTCGCCTCGCGCGAACTGCTCCGGGGAGCTTTCGAAAAGCTGGGCATAGGCTACGCCCCCAGTTCCGCCAACTTCATCCTGGGCTACTTCGGTCACCGGGCCATCGAGGTGCGGGACGCCCTTCGCGAAAAGGCCATCCTCGTCCGCGACCGCAGCTATGAAATCCCCGGAGGCGTGCGCATCACCGCTGGCACAAGAGACCAGGCCAACCAGGTAATCCACGAACTGGAGAAGATGTGGGACCCGCCGACACCGGCCGCGTCTGCCCAGGTAATAGGGGACACGCGGACCCCCGGCCGCGTCTGCCCAGGCGCAAAAGACTTAATCGTCTTCGACATGGATGGCGTGCTGATCGAAGTCACCGAATCCTACCGCGCCACTATCCAGGCCACGGTAAAACACTTCACCGGCATAGAACCCACCCGCATCGAAATCCAGGACTGGAAAAACCGCGGCGGCTACAACGACGACTGGAAGCTCTCCAGCCACATGATCCGCGATCTCGGCCACGACGTTCCCTTCGAAACCGTAGTGGATTACTTCCAGGCGATCTTCCACGGCAACGAAACCACCAAAGGTCTGATCGAACGCGAAATCTGGGTCGCCAAACAGGATCTCTTCGAACGCCTGGCGCAAACGCATCGCCTGGCCATCTTCACCGGACGCCTGCGCTGGGAAGCGAATGTCAGCCTGAACCGCTTCAGCCCGGATGTCTTCGATCCCGTAGTCGGATGCGACGACGTAACCTTCAGCAAACCGAACCCCGAAGGGCTCCTTAAGATCCGCGACTCCGTTGAACACGGCAGTATCTGGTACGTAGGCGATACGGTGGATGACGCTCGCGCCTCAAAGGCCGCCGGAGTGCCCTTCATCGGCATCGCCGCCAAAGAAAATCCCCGCTACGACGAACTCGTACAGTTGCTGCGGAGCGAGGGCGCTATCGCCATACTCGACGACATAAATAGCCTGGAGGCCGTAATTGCCACGAACCGCTAAAATTCAGCGCGATACGAAGGAAACACAGATCGCCGGAGAACTCCGCATCGAAGGCCGCGGCCGGTACCAAATCGCCACCGGCATCCGCTTCTTCGATCACATGCTGGAGCTCTTTGCGAAGCACGGCGGCTTCGACCTGAAGATCCAGGCAACAGGCGACCTCGATGTGGACCAGCACCATACCGTGGAAGATGTCGGCATCGTCATCGGCCAGCTCTTCGCCAAAGCTCTCGGCGACCGGAAGGGGATCAATCGCGCCGGTTACTTCGTCCTGCCCATGGATGAAACCCTCGCCGTAGTCGCAGTCGATCTCGGCGGACGCCCGGCGCTCGTCTACAAAGACCGCGTCAAGGTCCGTCTCGTAGGTGACCTCCAAACCGAACTCATGCCGGACTTCTTCGACGGCTTTGTCCACCACGCCGGCGCGAACTTCCACGCCAAAGTACTGTATGGGCGCTCCAACCACCACAAGCTCGAAGCCATTTTCAAATGCTGGGCCCGGGCCATGCGCTACGGCTGCTCTGTGGACGCACGACTGAAAGACCAACTGCCATCGACCAAGGGGCTGCTATGATCGCCCTCTTCGACTCCGGCGCAGGAAACCTCCGTTCAGTCCAGAACACCCTGGATGAAATCGGCGCGAACTACGAACTCGTCAATGACGCGGCAGGTCTCGAACGCGCTCCGAAGATCATCCTCCCCGGAGTCGGTCACTTCGGCCAGATGCTGCGCGCGCTCGACGAAATGAACGTCCGGCAAACCCTCATCGGCCGCATCCGCGCCGGAGTTCCGTTTATGGGCATCTGCCTTGGTCTGCAGGGCCTGTTTGAGCGCAGCGAAGAAGCGCCCGATCAGAAAGGACTGGGCATATTCCCCGGCACGGTGAAACGCTTCGCCACCTCCGCGCGCGTGCCGCATATGGGCTGGAACCAATTGGATACCGTTCGCCCTTCCAGGCTTCTTGCCGGGTTGCCCGAACGCCCGCACGTCTACTTCGCCCACAGTTACTATGTGCCCGTCGTGGAACAGACGGCCGCCACCTGCACCTACTCGACTCCCTATACCGCCGTGCTCGAATCCGGCAACGTCTTCGGCGTCCAGTGCCACCCCGAAAAATCCGGCCCTTTGGGTCTGGCGATCGTTCATAACTTCGTGAAACTCTGATGCTGGCCAAACGAATCATTCCCTGTCTCGATGTCACTGCCGGGCGCGTCGTCAAAGGCGTCAACTTCGTGAACCTCCGCGACGCCGGTGACCCCGTCGAACTCGCTGACCGCTACAACCAGCAGGGCGCTGACGAACTTGTCTTCCTCGACATCACCGCCTCCAGCGATGCCCGCGCCACCATGGCCGATGTCGTCGCACGCACCGCCCGTAAGGTCTTCATCCCGCTCACGGTTGGCGGCGGCATCCGCTCCATTGCGGACGCCCGCCTGATCCTCATGTCCGGAGCGGACAAGGTTTCGGTCAACACCGCCGCCATCCGCCGCCCTGAACTCATCTCCGAACTAAGCCAGGAGTTCGGCGCGCAGGCGGTCGTGCTCGCGATCGACGCCCGGCGTCATGGCCCCGGTCAGTGGCACGTCTACACACGCGGCGGCCGCGATGACGAAGGCATTGACGCCATCGAATGGGCCGCACAGGGCGAGGAACTCGGAGCCGGAGAAATCCTCCTCACCTCCATGGACACTGATGGTGTCCAGACTGGCTTCGACTGCGCTCTGACCCGCACCGTTTCCCGCGCCACCCACATCCCGGTCATCGCCTCAGGAGGCGCCGGTCAACCCGATCACTTTGTGGAGGTACTCACCGATGGCGAGGCCGATGCCGCGCTCGCCGCTTCGATATTTCACTACGGCACGTATACCGTCGACGATCTGAAAGAGCACCTCGACCGTGCCAATATCCCCGTTAGGAAGACAATTTGATCATCCCGTGTATTGACCTTATGGACGGCAAAGTCGTCCAGCTTGTTCAGGGCCGCGAAAAGGCCCTCGAAGGCGACGCGCCCGCTGTCATGCGTGAGCGCTTCTCCGCCTTCCCTGAAATCCAGGTCATCGACCTCGATGCCGCGATGGGCCGTGGAGCGAATGACGATCTGGTTGAAATGCTCGCCTCCACCGCGGTGATCCGGGCCGGAGGCGGTGTTCGCAGCATCGATCGTGCCGAAGCGCTCTTAAAGCACGGAGCTTTTCGGGTCATCGTGGGCACCGCCGCCTTCCGCGCCGATGGCCCGAATTTCGGCTTTCTGAAAGAACTGATCGACGCCATCGGCCGCGACCGCGTCGTCATCGCCCTCGACTCGAAGGGCGGCCGCATCGTCGTGAAAGGCTGGCAGCAAGCGACCACCTTCACGGCAGAAGAAGTCATTCAGCAGGTGGAACCCTACTGTTCCGGCTTCCTCTGCACCTATGTAGACAAAGAAGGCATGATGCAGGGCACCGACCTCGACTGGTTTCGCCGCCTCCGGGCAGCCACTAACCTGGAGATCACTGCCGCCGGAGGTATCACGACCATCGAAGACATCCGCGCCCTTGACGAAATGCGGATCCACTCAGCCGTGGGCATGGCCATCTATACCGGACGCCTGGATCTCGCTGAATTGGCTTTAATTAACGCCGGACGACAACTAACGCCCCCCACGCGTTAGCTCCTTTGGCATCCCAGGCCCGCAGAATTACCGTGTTGGTCCCGACCAGCAGCGGGATCCCCTGCGCCAGCCACCTCCCTGCCCCGGTGGCTGTACCGGTCGCTCCCGCCGCAGTCTGCCAGGTCACCCGGGTGATCCCGGAGCCCCCCGCCGCGGTCCCCGATACGGTCAGAGTTGAGGCGCTGCTGGTGCTGACCGCCCCGGCCGGCGAAGTGATCGAGATCGAAATCGGCAAGCCGCTGCCGGACGATGGCGGAGGACTCGTTGGATTGAGCGTAATGGCAACGGTCTGCGAAGCACTCCTCCGCGCGGCATCGAACGCGGTGACCGTGATCGTATTGGAGCCGTTCACGAGCGCGACTCCGCTGGCCGTCCAGGCCGTTCCTCTAATGGACGCCCGGCCGCTATAGGAGCGGTCGCTCTGCCACTGGACCGAGTAAGGCGCAGTGCCGCCCGATATCGTGCCGGTGAGGGCGATAGAAGCGCTTTGCGTAGACGGAGCCGGTGAGTCGAGCACCAGCCGCAGCGCAGTCACCGGCGGTGTGATGGGCGGGGTGATCGGTGTGGGCGGCGTAACCGTAACAGGCGGAGGCGCGGGCGCTGCAACCGGCGGCAACAGCCCATAAAGCACCTGAGACGCGCCGATATCGTTGGCCGAGAGCGCCAGGTGGTTGCGGTAGTACGGATACATCACGTCGCCCACCTTGTCCGAGTGCCCCAGGCCGATGGCGTGCCCCGCCTCGTGCAGGGCGACGCTGTAGATGTCCAGGTCTCCACCGGCGTGCCAGTTCTCGTCGGCATCCATATGCATGTCTCCCGCAAGCGACTCGGCATTGATCGGAACAGGGTAGAAGGTGTGGGCGAGGATGTTGCCGGGCCCGTCAAACGGCCAGGAATCGCCATGCGCGCCGCTGACGAACTTCACTGTTATGGTGCGGGGCAGGAGTGTTCGTCGCGGGTTGAAAGATGATGTTCGTGTTCTTCGTCCATTCGTTCAGAGCCCGGATTACTTCGCTCTGAACCGTGGCGGCCGGGACTTTGGGTGTGATCGATCCGAACGCGTAGCCGAGGTGGGCTACGCCATCGGGATCGAGGTCCCAGCCGTGCACGATGTTTGCGTACTGCCCGACCGCCCCGGAGGCCGTCAGCATGCCCAGGCACGGCATCAGGTCGGTATCGGCGAGCAACCCCGGATCGGCCGGGAAGATATAAGCCACCTCGTCGTGAGACGCCAAAGCCTTCAGGTCGTCCGGAGTACCTGTCACGACGGCATGATCCGGCCTCAGCACCTTCGGACGCTGCAACGTGAGCCCCTCGGCCCCGGCAACGGTATCCTGCTGGCCTGCCGTGACGTCCGCATGAAACTCGACCAGCGCCAGGGTCGGGTCGCTCGAAATGGAAAGCTCAGCGCTGAGCTTGTCCACCGGATCGATCTTCCCGATCCAGCGAACGCCGGGCTGGGCCGGCACTTGACCGCTTGGAGCGGCGACGACCACCGCGTTGTCGGGCATCGCCCCCACCACCTGAAGGCCGTCCTTCAGAAGAGAATCCAGGTCTTCAACACCTGGCGAGTGATCGAACTGAACGATCTTGTGTCTGCTGAAGTCCGGACGCGAGACCGGCTGAATCGTCCTGGTTTTGAAGTGCAGGTCCTGCGCCAACAGCACGCCTGCCAT
>JAUZEU010000597.1 GCA_030838885.1 Bryobacterales bacterium
GCCTCACCGACCTGGTGGAACTCGGCCGCACTTCTCTGTTCGAAGTGCAGGGCACGCTGGAGCGGCTGCCGGGGGCACTGCAGGCTCGGCGGGACATCATTGTCGCCACCCGCCAGTATCTGGATGGACTGGACGCCAGCGCGAAAAATGATCCCGCTGTGCTCGCGATGCTGGTGACCGGGTACACCCAAACGGGTGACGTTCTCGGGTACCCAGGCGCGCCCAATCTGGGAGACCGCAAAGGCGCCATTGAAGCCTGGCGGAAAGCCCGCGAAATCCTCTCCCGGGTGGAAACACTGCAAGCGGCAACCAAGCGGACCCAGCTGCAGGATCTCGGGCTCCACCAGCGTATTGGTGTGGTGCAGGAATCGGAAGGCAACGATAAGGCCGCGCTGCAGGAATATACGGATGCCCTCAGGATTGCGCACCGGTTGTCACAAGACTACCCGGACGATGCCAATGCCGTCGCACAGACCGGAATTATCGAGCACAACCTGGGCTCTATGCTGACGCAACTGCGCGATCCGGCGGCGGGCAGTCACATTCGGGCGGAAGTACAGGCGTACGAAAGAACTATCGCGCTCGCGCCGGACGATCTGAATCATCGCCTGGGCCTTGCGTCGGCCATTGCGGGACTGGGCCAGACGCTCATCTCGGAGCACCACCTGGACGAGGGCCTGGCGGAATTCCGGCGGGCCCTGGCGATTCGTGAATCCGTGCAGAAACTGAAGCCAACCGATGGCATTGCGAGCTCCGGAATCGCAAAAACCTGGCTTCGGATTGCAGGGATTTTGGCGGGACCGTGGCAGGAGAATCTGGGCGATACGAAGGGCGCTATGGAGGCGTGCGACAAGGCGCTGGCCCTTTATGAACCTCTTGCTGTCGCGGATGGAAGCAACCGGAAAGCAAAAGGCGATCTGGCTATGGCGCTCGTCTATGCAGGTGTGATCGGGCGCCGCACTCCGGACTCGCTGCCGCGTCTGCGCCGGGCAGCCGGGATCCTGGCCGAGCTCAGGAAAGCCGACCCGAAACAGTTGAGCTATCGCACTGACGACGCCACGACCCATGAGTATATCGGCCACGCCCTGCGGGAAGCAGGAGACTTGACTGGAGCGATCGCTGAATACCGGTTATCTCTCGAGGCCAAAGATAACCCCGCCGTAGCCGCCAGGATTGTCGAGAGTGAGAGGCGGCTGGTGGACGTGGCGGCGCAGCGCCGCTAGGGTACCAGCTTCAGTATCATCCCCGTATCGGTAGCAATCCAAAGATGAGTTTCATCAGGACCTGAGATCAGCACCGAGCGGGCAACGGCCCGGTAATCGACGGTCATCTCCGTCCACTTCTGCAGATCGTTGCTCGTCAGGACTTTCAACTTTCCCGGAATGGGGCTGTTATAAACGGGACCGGACGGTTCATAACCCGCAATCATGGCTGTGGTGGAACCGGCAAAGACGCGAACGTCGGTGATCGCCCGGTTCTTTTCACGGAAGGCCCGCTCGCTCTGTCCGGTATGCATGTTGATTCGCATCACTTCGCTGGGATACTCGAACACGTCCTTAAACTCGACCAACCCAAGTCC
Source organism: Bryobacterales bacterium (assembly GCA_030838885.1). Classification (GTDB taxonomy): domain Bacteria; phylum Acidobacteriota; class Terriglobia; order Bryobacterales; family Bryobacteraceae; genus BOG-234. Next base: position 1,580 of record JAUZEU010000597.1, read on the forward strand.
GGCGCCCTGCGGTGCCAGGCTGATACGGGTCACCTGACCAAAAACAGAGGCATCGCTCTTCGTCCACTTCTTGCCACCGTCAGTCGTTTGTAGCAGCACGCCGTAGTGGGGCACCTGACGGCGTGTCTGGGCGCGTTCCGGCTCCATCCAGTCCGGTCCGCCACGGCGAGGCGGAACGTTCCAGCCTGAGATGATGCCCTTATCTCCGGAAAAGGAAATTTCGCCGAAGGTAGTGTAAACCGGGTCGCCCTGAACCTCTTTTACAATGTCCAGCAACGTCCAGGTTTCGCCGCCGTTCAGAGTTTCGAAGACGCGCTTCTGCAGTCCTGCCGCGAAGCCGTGCTGCCGGTCGAGAAACCAGATTCGAAGCAGGCCGGAAGGAGCCTGCTTCAGTTTGCTCCAGGACCTGCCAGACTCCGCAGTCGTCCAGATACCTTTGTCGGTGACCATCCAGCCGGTCGAATCGTCCAGGAAAAACAGCGAAATACCTGCTTCCTTGACCGGGGTTTCGGTCCAGTGCTCGCCAGCGTCACTGGTCACCAGCACCAAAGGACGATCTTTGTCTTTCCGATCGGTCGTATAGCCGCACGCTATACCCCGGGTAGCGGAGGGAAAAGCAAAGTCCGAGATTGTCAGCGTGCTATCGAGCTGGCGGTAGCGGTACTGGATGTCCCAGTGTGGTTCCGCCGTCGCGACCAGCACTCCTGCCGCGAAGAACAGTGAAAAGCGAATCATGAAGTTAACCTCGGCTCAGTTCAAAAGCGCGATGCCGGCTCAAACTCGCGGACGGCTGCCGGAACCGAGCCCGGAAGAACCTAAGACGAGTTCCGCGTGATTAATGGATTCAATCATTTGCGGTGCGATTCGCGCCAGGGCAAGCGCGCACCCTACCTGTTCGCCCAGCGTGGTCAGAACTTCCATCTCGCCGCCCGTGTGTTGGTGATTCTGCCGGTGCTGTACGTTAATAACTCCCACTACGCGGTTCCGGGCAATTACGGGCGCTGACAGGAACGCCTCGAAAGTATCTTCGGGAAGCTCGCCGAAGTACTTGAAGCGGGGGTCACGATAGGCCTCGCGTGAAATAGCGAGCAGCCGCCGTTCCCGCGCGACCCAGCCGGTAAGGCCCTCATTTAGTTTCAGCCGAACCCGACCGATTTCCGCATCATGACGGGAATTCGACGCACACAGGACAAGATCTTCGTCGTCGCAAAGATATACCAGACAGGAATCGCACTGGGTGAATTCCACTACCAGCGCCACAATTCCATGAAGCACTTCCGCCAGACTCATGTCGCGAACCATGAACCGGCTGACCTTTTGAAAAAGCCGGAGCTGTTGCTCTATCCGCTCGAGGCGGGCTTCCAGGTCTTTTGCCTTCGACACGGTTTCATTATAGTCTGGGCTAAGTGCCGGATTTTACTGCAAATACCACCTTACCTTATGTGCAATTTTCTACATCTGTCGAATGTTCCGGCAAAGCGGCTGAGCAACTCAGGGTTACCGCACTGGACGGGCTTCTGGCCCTGCCGCGTGTCGGTATGGGAGTGGGAGGATTGCTGCTCGGCGGACGCGGGAATGACCGGATTCGAATAACCGAAGCCATTGCGATCCCGTGTGGCCATTCGGGCGGCCCGTCGTTTCTGCTCACTCCGGACGAAATTGTTGAGGCCAGACGGATTGCAGCTTCCGTTGCACCGCTGCAGGTGGTGGGTTGGTATTGCTCGAAAACGCGGGGAGCGTCAGTTCTAAGCGAGCAGGTTCTGGATTTATTTCAGGCGCTGTGCCCTGAGCTGTGGCAGATTATGCTGCTGCTCCGGCCGAGTACGGTGGAACGTTCAAGCGCCGTCTTGTTCGTACGGAATTCGGCTGGTCAGGTGTTGGCGGCAGCCGAAAGGGATCTTGAAACGGAGTCGGTGGGGGCTGATGCGGTTCCGGAAGGGCCGGAATCGGAACCCGTGGCAGCCCCGAACGCGAAAATTCGGCCACACGCTGCAGAAACTCTGGCGCGCATTCCGGAAGCGCTGCCACTCCCTCCGGTGAACCGGCCATTGTTCTCCGTAGCGGAATTTCCTCCGCAAAAGCCGTGGCTACCTTGGGTTTTGGCAGGCGTAACTCTGATTGCCTTTGGGGCTGGGGGGTGGACTACCCGCTATGAGTGGCTGCCCCGCCCCGCTCTCACCCTGGCGGCCACGGATCAGAACGGTCACCTGAGCATCCGCTGGAACTCCGATGCAGTTCGCGGAATCGACAGCGCGGTATTATCTCTGAACGACGGGGGCGAGTTGCATTCGTACGAGCTGAACGCTCACCTGCTTGAAGCCGGCGTGATGCGTTACGATCGCAAATCTCCTCGGGTGACGGCTACCCTGCGCGTTGGTGAGACACGGGCACTGGCCGCTTTTCTCGATCCGGCTGCTCCTGAACAAAATCCACCAAAAGCGGCGGTCGGCCCCAGACCCGGAAAAAGTGGACGGTGACTCCGGTGTTCTTCGAGTTGCGGCTGGGGTCCCACGTTCCAATCTGGGGTCCCACGTTCCAATTTTGAATGCGAAGATCTTAGACAGGCGTTTCAGATTATTTACTTATGTCGCACACTCTCACTCTTTCCTTCGGAAAATCGGGCGCGGAAGTCACTTTGCCGGACGGCTTTGAGTACATCACGCTCGACGCGAAATCCGCGCCGGCTCTTGAAGAGCATCTCTCGGCAATAGAGAACGCTCTGGATTTCCCGATCGGCAGCCCGTCGTTGCTGGAACTGGCGCGTGGCAAGCGTTCGGCAGCGATTTCGGTCTGCGATATCACCCGTCCCGCGCCGAACCGGATCGTGCTGCCGCCTCTTTTACGACGCCTGGAAGCGGCAGGTATCGAGCGATCTCAAATCACCATCCTGATCGCAACAGGGCTGCACCGTCCTGCGACTACAGCCGAAATTGAGGAGATTGTCGGCGAGGAAGTCGCGCGCGAGTACCGGGTTGAAAACCACGACGCGCGGGAACTCTCGCAGCATCGGTACCTGGGTACCAGCACCTCGGGCACGCCTGCTTATATCGACGAACGCTTCGTTGCGGCGGACCTGCGCATCACCCTGGGATTTATCGAGCCGCACCTGATGGCCGGGTACTCCGGCGGTCGGAAGCTGGTGGTGCCGGGCTTAGCCGCCCAACAAACCATTAAGGTTATTCACAGCCCGCGCTTCATGCGGGAGCCGCGCGCCGTGGAAGGCTCCATCGAAGATAATCCGCTGCACCGTGAACTGGTCGAGATTGCCGGAATGGCAGGGCATCAGTTCATCGTGGATGTCGCATTGTCCGGTGACCGCCGAATTGCCGCTGTATTTGCGGGCAGTCCGGTCGAGGCACACCGTCAGGGTGTGGCGTTCGTGTCCGGGAGTTTGCTGCAGCAGCTTAAAACACCTGTGCATGCCGTGATTACCACCGGTGCCGGGTATCCCCTTGATTTGACTTACTACCAGTGCATCAAGGGCATCACGGCAGCCTCTCACATCGTGCGGGATGGCGGGCGGATCCTGGTGGTGGGCGCCTGCCAGGAGGGTAGCGGCGGCCCCGAATTCACCCGGCTTCTGAGTGAATACTCGAACCCCCAGGATTTCTTGGACGCCATCGCGGGCACCGAAGTGACCGTGGACCAATGGCAACTGGAAAAGCTGGCGTTGGTAGCCATACGCGCGGGCATTTTGTACTGCGTTCCGGGCCTCGCGCCTGAACTGCGCGCCCGACTATGGGGGACAGCGTTTGTGAACCCGCAGACAGCCGTGGACGCTTTACTGACAGGTTTGCCGGCCGGAGCCCGTGTCGCGGTGATCCCCGAGGGACCCTATATTTTGGCGAAAGTCCCCGCGGCTGCCGCCTGAATCATCCACCGCACAGGTGATGATCTACGGGCGTGGCGTAAGCACATCTCTGCGGCTCAACCTCCTTTGATATGCTCTGGCATACTAAGCCGAGTCGTTCGATGGAGTCCCTTAAACCGATGAAGAGATTGGCCATGTTGGCCGGTGCCACCTGCAGCGCCGCGCTCTTATTACTGCCCTTAATCGCCCAGCAGCCACCCGCCGCAACACCCCCGGCCGCAGCCGGACCCGGTCGCGCCGGGGGACGGGGCGGACGCGGCGGTCCCCCCATCCAGCCGAAACCCGAAGAAATAACTCAAATCAAAGCGAAGACAGAGCAAATAGAAGCGCTGGTCAAAGACCTGAAATCCAAACACGCGGATCCGACCCTGATTGGCGACGTGGACATCTACGCCAAAGCCGGACGCTTGCTCCTGGAGTTCCCCGAGTTATTCGGCCAGCAACCGGCAATCGACCACCTCATGACCGTCCTCGATCAGGGCATCGAACGCGGCAAGCAACTACAGAGCGGCCAATCTCCCTGGACTGCAGGCAAGAGCCGCACTTACGCCTACTACTCCGAGATCGATGGTTCCGTGCAGCCCTATCACGTATCGCTCCCTGCTAACTATGACCCGGACAAGCCAACGCGCCTCTACGTCTGGATGCACGGCCGACAGAACAACACCACCGAATCGGAGTTCATCTACAGCTTTGATCATCCTCGTCCTCCAGGCAACGCGCCGGTTGCCGATCAGGGGCAAATCCAGGTGGATCTTTTTGGCCGCATCAACAGTGCGGGCTGGCATTGGGCGGGCGAGGCGGATGTGTTCGAGGCCATCGCCGCTGTTAAGAAGCGCTTCAAAATTGATGATAAGCGCGTCCTGTTGCGCGGCTTTTCTATGGGCGGTGAAGGCGGCTGGCACATTGCTCTGCACTATCCCGACCGCTTCGCCGCTGCCGAAATCGGCGCAGGCACGTGGTCACGCCGCATCGAAGCGAATCCCGATCTGAAGCCGTACCAACTCGCCACCCTCACCATTTGGGAAAACATGGAGCAGTGGGCTCTCAATGCCTTTAATCTCCCATTGGCCGGGCACGACGGGGATGCCGATAACCAAACTCCCAGCGTGCCGCCTCCCCCGCCAGGAACGCCCAATCGCGGGCAGCTGGAATCGTCGCTCCGCGCCCGTGCGCAACTTGAAAAGGAAGGCTTCCCGGCGGAAGGTGAGCCGAATTTCCTGCGCATGAAGGGGACTCCGGATATCTTCCTCATCTCCGAGAAAACCGGCCATGGAACAAGCCCGCTGGTTCGTCAACAACTCGACGCGTTCCTGAAAGAATGGGGCGACAGGGGGCAAACATCGCCCGATCACATCAGGTTTCTGACTTACACTACCCGCTACAACCGGGATTACTGGGTTTCCGTCGACGGCATGGGGAAATTGTACGAGCGTGCTGACGTTGACGCACAGCGCAAAGACGCAGGCAGTTCCTATGAGATCAAGACGAATAACATCTCGAGGTTAGTCCTCCGTGAAACCGATCACGCGAAGACCATTCAGATTGACGGCCAGAATCTGAAGGTCAAGGCCGGTCCGGAAATCACGCTCGCGAAGACCGGCTCTGCGTGGAAAGTCGATAAGAACGGCCCCCAGGCAGGACTGCACAAGCAGCATGCTTTACAGGGCCCCATTGACGATGCCTTCCTCGATCCCTTTCTGCTGGTACGCCCCACCGGCACAGCATGGAATGAACCCGTCAATCAACAGGCCCTGCGAACTCTGGCACGGTTTGACCGTCTGTGGGCGAAATACTTCCGCGGACATCCGTTCGTAAAAGACGATAAAGACGTTACGGACGCCGATTTTGCGAAATATCATGTAGTCTTATTCGGAGATCCGGGCAGTAATAAGTGGATTGCCAAACTCAACGGAAAGTTACCCGTGAAGTGGACAAAGGAAACTGTGAGTCTGGGCGCTCAGAGTTTCCCTGCCAATGAGAACTTCCCTGCTCTGGTCTATCCGAACCCGCTGCACCCTTCGAAGTACGTCGTGCTCAACACTGGCCTGACGATCATTGAAAGGGATTACAACGGCGACTACGGAATGCCCCAGTGCGGAGATTACGCCATCGTGAAGGTGAAGGAAGGTTCGGAAGTTCCCGACCTGAATGTAGCGGGTCTGTTCGACCAGAACTGGAAGGTGAAGTAGCGCCTTACAGCAACGGGGTGGCAGTTACTTCGATCTGCATCTGACGTTTCTCCGACGCACCGTCGGCCGAAAAGATTGTAGTGGCTCTCTTCAATGGAACCACCACGTTTGCACTCCATCTGTTCTGGCGGACGACCGGCGGCATTGAAGAGCCCGAATTGGCAGCGGACACAAAACTGGAGATATCGGCATTCACAGATAACATCAGCTGAGTGTCCGTAGCTTTCAAAACACGGGAATCGATGTTCACCCCCACGTCAAAGAAGTTGTAACTCCCGCCACTCCCCGTTGGCAGAGGAACCTTGTCTCCGGTGCGAATAGAACTCACTTCCCGGGTTTGGCTGGCCCCCGTAGTGAAGTAATTGCGCGCTGTGATTACCTTCCCGCCCTCCAGCTCTTTGACGACGAAGTCAAGCCGGAAGTACCGGGGTTCCTCAGCTGGCTTCTTCTCTTCACCTTGCGCGAAGCACGTTCCCGCCGCAAGCACTGCAGCAAAGTAAAGCACTGCGAATTTCATTGGTTCGTCTCCCTTTCGAATTTGTCGGTTCCGGGTATGTCAAGAGGCTCTATCCTGAGTGCCTCGATAGGTTTCGGCGCATCCAGCGCGGCGACCATTTGTTGCAGCGTCTGATGCGCATTTCGCTCGTTTGCCGCAATGTAATTCAGCAGCGCTCGCTCGCCTTCGGTGAGCTTTTCGGGCTTCGGTCTTTTTCGGTGCAGAGGGCTGGGCTTCGTCTCCATTGAATCTGAAGTAACTCCAAAGGGTGGCGCCGGAGGCACCACGACGGCAATTGTCGGTAACTCCGGAACTGGCGGGCTTTGTACATATAGCAACCCCAGGCAGACAATAGCGAAGCCCGCAGCAGCAGGAATCCAGATTCGCCACAGCCTGTGCCCGGCATGCACCCGGCGCAGTACACGCGCCTCCATCCCCAAGGGCGCAACCTGCGCGACATAATTTTTCAACCCCGCATCCACCAACAAATCCAGTTCGTCAATCTTATCTGCCATGACGATTCTCCATAAGGCCCACTAACTTCTGTTTCAGCACCTGGCGCGCCTTCATGATCCGCGTTCGTACGGTCCCTTCAGCGATCCCCATCACTTCGGCGATCTCCTTCGACGACCATTCCTCCATCGCCGAAAGAGCCAGCGGTTGTCGAAGCTCCTCAGGCAGCGCATCAATCAACCTCTGCACCATCGCATTCCAGTCCGTCGTAATCGCCGCCTGCTCAGGATTCGCAGCCAGGGCTGCCACTTCTCCGGGCAATTCATCTCCTCGAAGTGACTTACGCCGATCAACCGCCAGCCGCCACGCCACACGTGCCAGAAACGCGCGCTCATTCTCGATCTGCTCCCAGGCACCGGAGCGGTACAGCTTCAGAAACGTCTCCTGTACGATATCCTCTGCATC
>JAUZEU010000610.1 GCA_030838885.1 Bryobacterales bacterium
ATCTGGAACGGCTCAAACATTGCATCCCGCTGCTGGAGTACCTGCAGCAGCACAACTGGACTGCTCGTTCCACCGGCATCTCGCAGGAGTTTGCAGGGTTGTGTCCCCTGCATCGGGATGCCCGTCCATCCTTTTACGTCAATGCCCGGAAGAATCTGTTCTACTGCCATGGATGTGGCCGCGGCGGCGATCTGATCCGTTTTGTCCAACTCTTCCTCGATCTGCCTTTCCGCGAGAGTGTGGCCCATCTTGAGCACTGCCTGGCATCTGCTTCCCTTGCCCCGTTACTGAACCAAACCGCTGCTTTCTATCAGCTTCAGCTCCATCGCTGTCCGGCGGCGGCGCTATATCTGCAAAAGCGCGGACTACGGGATGCTGCGCTGATCGAAGAGCTCGGCATCGGTTATGCACCCGGCGGAAACTTGAGACGCCATCTGGCTGCGATGGGTTATTCGTTCGATCAGTTGCTGCAGGCGGGCCTGATCGACAGCCAGGGTCACGACGCCTTCTGCCGGCGTGTCATCTTTCCCTGCCGTGAACGTGGCGAGATCGTCAACTTCTACGGGCGCAGCATCGGCACCGCCTTCCCGCATCGCTTGCTGCCCAGACCCAAAGGCGGCCTCTTCGCCTGGGAGTCGGTCCGGCACTTCTCCGCCATAATCGTGGCAGAGGGTCTGTTCGACCTGGCTCTGCTGTGGCAGGCCGGCTTTCGCAATACCACCTGCGCCCTTGGCACACATCTCACCTCCCCGCAGTTCTCGCAGCTCTGCGAACGGCCGGATCGTCAGGTCTTTATCGTCTTTGATCAGGATGAAAATCAGGCTGGGCAACATGCCGCTCATCAACTCGCGCAACGTCTTGTCATTGCGGGCATCGCTGCCCATGTAGTGCAATTACCAGCCGGATACGACCCAAACAGTTACTTTGCTGTCGGCGCCACAGCCGCCGACTTCACTGACTGTTTGCAGCAGGCGAAACAGTTATGAAGCTCGTCCTGTCACATCGTCTGACCGCCGAGGCCAGTGCCTGTCCCTATCGTGTGGTCGATGAGCAGGGCCAGGAGACGGCTTGGGCCAATGATTTTCTCGATGCCCAGCATATGCGCCAGTTGTCGCCGCGCTCGCTGCGAGCCTATGCCTATGATCTGCTTCACTTCGCTCGCTGGTTTCAGAGCCAGCCTCAGTCCCTTTCTGAGATCACCGAGTCCACACTGCTGGACTATGTCCGGCACCAACTGAATCAACATCCCCAGCCGACACCACAAACCGTAAATCATCGCCTGACTGTAATTCGCTGTCTGTATCGATTCCACGTGGGACGGGAGATTCCCGGGGACCATCCCCATTTCCAGCGCATCTATACCACGCGGTGTCCACTCGGCTATGGCCGCCCCCATCGCACGATTGCATTCGGTCTTCGCCTCAGGCAACCCCGGCGCGTCATTCAGCCCCTGTCGCCGGAGCAAGTCACTAAGTTCTGGGCGAGTTTCCGAACCTTTCGCGATCTGGCCGTGGTAGGCCTGATGTTACTCGATGGCCTGCGTTCCTGTGAGATCCTGACGCTCCAGCTCGAAGATCTGAAACTCGCCGATGCTCAGATGCACGTCCTCGGTAAGGGCAGGAAACAACGCATCCTGCCACTGCCCGCCGAAATCATGGAAGTGCTTCAAAACTACACTCGCCTGGAACGGCCGCTGACCAACTCCCCGTACCTGTTTGTTTCGTTAAAGGGCCGTCGCCGTGGTCAATCAATGACAACGGCGGGACTCCGCTCGCTGTTCCGCCATCATCGATTGCGCAGTGAGGTCCCGGTCGCCAACCCACACCGGTTTCGGCACACGTTCGGAGCCGACATGGTGCGGGCCGGCATCTCCCTGCCCGCTCTTCAGCACCTCATGGGGCATTCGCAGATTCACACCACTCTGCTCTATGTCCAGCTCGCGCCGCAGGATGTCTGGCGCGAATACGCGCGCGCCGTCGCCAACCGTGCACACCTGACCTCTCCGCCAATGCCATGAGTCAGCCCAGACAAACCCTCGAACAGATTTTCGAAAAGCAGGTCCAGACTCTTGCTCTGACTTTGCAGCCATTCACGGTCGTCAAATACCAATATGTTGCCCGCTACTTTGTCGGTTATCTTCGCGAAACATTCCCCGAGGTCCGGAGGCTTTCGCAACTCCGTCGCGATCCCCACATGCTGGGCTGGTTCCGCTGGCTTTGCGAGTTACGGCCGCCTGTAGGTAACCATACCCGCGAGCAACGCCTGCTCTGTCTTCGCCGGTTGCTCGATGACCTGGCCTTCCAGGGTCATCCTGTCCAGCCGGGCCTTATCCTCCGCGAAGACTTTCCGGCACGCCCGCAATATCTCCCCAGGGCCATGTCTCCGGAAGACGACCGACGACTCCAGGAGGAACTGCGCCGGGCAGACACCATGTACTCCAATGCTCTCCTGCTGACTCGCGTCACTGGAATCCGCATTGGCGAATGTATCCACCTGCCTCTCGATTGTCGGCGGCAAGTCGGGCCCGAACAGTGGGCACTGCATGTTCCCGTCGGAAAGCTTCACACCGAACGCCTGGTGCCTCTCGATTCGGAGGGACTCAGACTGATAGAGCGTATTCTTGAACTTCGCGCTTTGGCTTCTCCCGGTCGCCTCGCAAAATCAAAAGGGTTCCTCCTGCCTCGCGTTGGCGGCCGGTTTGCCTTGTTTCAAACGCTGCGCGAAGCGATGGCAGACTTCGCAAAACGCGCGGGTTGCGCCGACTCCAGTCCTTTATCGCCTCACCGCCTGCGTCACACCTGGGCCACGGAAATGCTCCTTTGCGGCATGAGCCTGCCCGCTCTCATGCAACTGATGGGTCACAAGGACATCCGGATGACCCTTCGGTATCTGAAGGTCACCCAGCCCGACCTGCAGCGCGAGTTCCATAAGGCCCGCCAGAACACAGCCGAGGCCTATAACGTTCCCTCACTCGCCGTCCCGGCAGCGACCGCCGACATCCCCGGGATACGTCACGCACTCGCGGCCGCACGCCATCTTCTGGAAATGTATCGACGCCAGCTCTCCAATGACAAGGCCCGTCGCCGCTTACAGCGTCTCGATCGACGCCTCCTGGATGTCGATCAACAACTTCAAAAAATAGCGGCAGCGGAAAAATGAGGAAAGATTGGCCGGTCAATCGGCAAGCTTGCATGAATTGTTTCGTCGATAACTGTTAAGGTCGTTCTGCTGACGCAGATCCGGCGGGAGGACGCGATGGGACGTAGCGAGACCGCGATTATCACCCTGGAAGAAGCAAAAAGGCGTTTCGAAGAATGGAGAAAAAATCGTATCGGGAAAGCTCGAATACCCACAGAGCTTTGGTCGGCTGCTGTCGAGGTCGCCCGGAAGGAAGGGATTAATCGAACCGCCAGCGAGTTGCATGTGGCGTGGGACGATCTGAAGCGGCGCATGGCGACCACGGGAGAGGTTCCGCGGCAGCCTGCTCCGCCGGCGTTTGTGGAGCTCGTCGCGCCGCAG
>JAUZEU010000644.1 GCA_030838885.1 Bryobacterales bacterium
TGTCCAGTGCCATTCTCACTTCCGCAATCGATTGGTATCGCGCGTTTCCGATCAGTAGTTTCAGACCCCCTCAATGAGGGACTCCTCAAAACAACAGTTTCAGGCCGAACTGAATGATCCGGGGATCGGCTGTGTCCGTCACCTTGCTGAAGTTTCCATCACCCAGATTGCGGTTAGGCGTCGAGAAATTGGAGTGGTTGGCGGCGTTAAAAAACTCAGCGCGGAACTCAGCCTTGAGTTTCTCGCTGAGGTTCGTGTTCTTGCGAATCGACAGATCCGTGCCGATCAGCCCCGGACCGATAGCCGTGGATCGCCCGGCCGTTCCGTACCGGACATCGCCAGGTATGAGGCTTTCCGGCGCCACATAGCAGGCCGTATTGAAGAACTTGTCCACAGTCTGCTGGCCGCGCGGAATGTTCGGATTGCAGACCAGGTCCGGCCGCAACGCGCTGTTGGTGCCCACGCTGCCCGGATCGCCCGCCCGCACAATGGTCATCGGATAGCCCGACTGAAGAGTGAGAATCCCATCGATGCCCCAGCCGCCAGCTATCCGGTCAGCGATCCCGTTCCATCCGGCGCCGAAGCGCCGTCCCTTGCCGAACGGCAATTCATAGATAACGGCCGTGGTGAGGCGCTGCCGGTGATCGAGTTCCGCCAGGCCCTTTTCGGCTTTCCGGTCCAGCACATTCTGCATGCGGCCGCCAGTGGAAGCGCCGCCGCCACCGAAACCCGGTGAATCGGAGATAGCCTTCGAAAAGGCGTAGGTCCCTATAAACGTCAGCCCTTTCGAGCGGCGTTTTTCGACTCGCAGCGTGCCGCCGTTGTAATTCGCGAATCCCGTGCTGGTCTCGAGAAACACGTTACCGAGAGGCACCACGATTCCACTCTCCTTCGTAAAGGCCACCAGGCGGCGAAACTGGTTACGGCCGCCAGAGCCGACGTTGTCGGGAATAGTTGTATTGTTCGTGAGATCGGGAATGGTGGCGCGGAAGCCCAGGGGCTCAGCCGTGTTGCTCTGTTCCTGCCTCTGCAACCGCGTGCTCTTGGTCCCGATGTAGGCGGCTTCCACAACGATGCTGCCCGGAAGTTCTTTCTGCACGGTAAAGTTCCAGGACTGTACGTAGGCATTGTGGAAGTCCGGCGGGAACCCGTTCGGTCCCGGCTCGAACTGTGCGATCGGGCCTGGTCCCAGACCTGGGTTCTGCACAAGGAAACCGATGAAGCCCTCTCCCGGAGGCGGACCGTTCTGCTGGAGCCCGAAATTATTCTGTTGTTCGATCACGCGCGGGTAATTCAGCAACGAGTCGCCGTAAACCGCCACTGGTACCGTGTCGTAGAAGATCCCGTATCCGCCACGGACCACCATCCCCGACTTAAAGGGCTGCCACGCAAACCCGAAGCGCGGCCCGAGGTCGTTCTTCTCGGTATTGGTAAGGGATCGGGGGAAACCGTTCTGCCCCGCGATCGCGTGGTACGGCACGTAAGGGCTGGCCTGGGTCAGAAAATTGACGAAGTTCGTTCCGCAAGCGGCATAGCTTGGGCAAACGGTGGGATAGACGAACGAACCGTATTTGTTATCGGTAGTGTAGGGTGGCGTAAAGTACATGTACCGCAGTCCGATGTTCAGGGTCAGGTTCCGCGCCAGTTTGAAATCGTCCTGTACAAACGCACCCCATTCGCGCAGGCGGTATTCGGTGCGGAAGTCGCTCACGACTCGCGCCTTCTGTCGCGCCAGCCCCAGTTCGAAGGCGGCCAGTTCGTTGCCCGTGTTGCCGACGCCGTCGATTCCCGTCCATCCGGCGGTGTCGAACGTGAAACTGCCGCGCGGCGTATCCGGCCGCGTCTGGTCGATGAGGACATCCCGCAGTTCTCCGCCGACTTTCAGGAAGTGCCGTCCCTTGTTGAAGGAGAGTATCTCCAGCGGTTGGAACGTATGGTTCCGCGCCTTGTTCGGACCGGTGTTATTGCCCCACGCGGAAAAGCCGGTCACGGAAACCGCAGGTGATCCGATCAAGCCGGCTTTGGTGGCATACTCCAGCCCCTTGATTCCGTACTTTGCCATGTAATCCAGACCCCGCAAGTAGTCTTCTGCAGCGGTAATCTGGAACCATCCCTGATATCCGAAACGGAACTCATTCACAATGGTGGGACTGAGAACCTTGGTGTAACTACCCGTGACATTAATCTGCCGCTGAGTATCCTGCTGTCCGAACCCCGGAAAGGTATTCGGGTTGTAGCCGTTGGAGTCCTGAAAGCTGAACCTTCCAAAAATCGTGTCATTGGGCGAGAACTGATGGTCCATGCGGGCGCTGAACTGATCGGAGTTCGACGTATTGGAGCGCCCGTCCAGGAAATTCTGGCTGGGATTGCCGTTCGATCCGGTTATCCCATTAGTATTTGCCAGAGGAATGAAGCTGGTGTCCGCCAGCATCTTCGACGCTACCGGATCCATTCGGCTTAGTGGCACTATGTTGCCAATGAACGGGTCGCGGACGAATCGCGGACGCCCCGACGCATCGGTGACAGCCCTCGAACTCGCGGCATCGAAAATCTGCCCGCGGCGGTAAGTACGGCCCAGAGCATCGGCCACCGTAGTTGCAGTGAGGAGATTCTGACTGAAGTCGCCCTGCCGTTGAACCAGGCTGGGCACGGTCGCGACCGTGGCGTTGCCCCTCGTTTGCCGGAAGCCTTCATAGGTGGTGAAGAAAAATGTCTTTCGCTCCCCGCCGACTTTTGGCACAAAAAAAGCGGGTCCGCCCAGATTGAAGCCGAACTGGTTTTGCTTAAACGGGGGTGCACAAGCCTTGCGTGTCGCGATGTTCGGGGCGCTGCGATCGCACGGAAAGGCCGATGAATTGCGATCGAAGAACCGGCGCGCCTGAAAAGCGTCGTTGCGCACGAATTCCCAGGCACCACCATGAAAGTCTCTCGTGCCCGATTTGGTAATGACGTTCACCTGGGCACCACCGCCTTTCCCGAATTCCGCCGAATAGTTATTGGTCTGGATCTTGAATTCCAGCACGGCATCAATGTTGGGGCGCACCGTGATCCGGTTCTGGAACGAATCGGAGTTGGAGGTGCCGTCTATCTGGAACGCGTTCTGGTCGGCGCGCAGGCCCGCGGCGGAAAAGCCCTCAGCCCCGCCGGCTCCGGTGGCACCGCTGTTCACGCCCGGCACCAGCAACGCGAGTTGCGCGAAATTTCTGCCGTTGAGTGGCAGAGCCAGAATCTTCTGATTGTCAATCACCGCGCCGAGCGTGGCGCTTTGGCTTTCCACCAATGGCGCCTGTGCCTGCACCTCCACGGTTTCGGTCATTTGACCGATCTCCATAGTGATATCGATGCGGGCGTTCTGATCTACCTGCAGGACAAGCCCGCGGCGTTCGGCCTTCTTGAACCCGGCCACCTCTACCGTTGCATCGTAAGTTCCAGGAGCCAGTCCGGGGAGATTATACTGGCCGAGCGCCGTCGTAACGGTCTGGCGCCTGAAGCCCGTCTCGCTGTTCACGGCGGTGATGGATGCCCCGACCACCACGGCTCCGGAAGCATCGGAAATGTTGCCAGAAATGGTAGCTGTGCCCAGTTGGGCTGCCAAGGGCAATGCCGCGAACACGGCCAACGTCGCGACGGACAATATTCGAGTGAATCCCCTCATTTTAAGATCTCCGTTCTGCCTCAGCTGCATGGAGCGGTCGCAGAGGTAACCCACTCACGCGCAACGAGTGAATACTACACCTTTGAAAATCGGCTTGCCAGCCTTTTTTGAAAAATGCAGCCGACCCGAAAAACAGTCGGTTCATCAGGGACCCTTGCTCACGGTCCCTGATAGTGATATCTAAGAGAATCGAACCTGTTGGATAGAGCGCCGGGAGGAGAATTGGATGTCGCTGGTTAGAGTGGGGATATACTCGGTCGCATTTGTCTCGCTGTGCTCCGCCCAAGGCACCACCGACCGGACGCAGTTTTTTGAGACGCGCATTCGCCCGGTGCTGGCCAACAACTGCTATGCCTGTCATACCGACAGCAAGCTGGGCGGTTTGCGAGTGGACTCCCGAGTGGGAATGCTCGCGGGAGGCAAGTCGGGCCCCGCCATTGTTCCCGGACGCCCCGATGAGAGCCTGCTGATCCGTGCCGTCTCGCATGTCGACGCGAGTCTGAAGATGCCTCAGGGCGGGAGTAAATTGAAGGACAGCCAGATCGCCGATCTGCGCTATTGGATACAGGCGATGGCGGCATTCTGGCCCGACGATTCCGTCAAGCCGGCGGAGGCGCCCACCGTGGCGCAGGCGCCCAAATTCTCCATCCGGCCCGATCAGCGGAACTTCTGGTCTTTCCAGCGTCTCAAGAAGTCCGCTGAGCCGCAGGTCAGGAATCCTTCGTGGGCCAGGAGCCCCATCGACCGGTTCATCCTGGCCAAACTGGAGGAAAAAGGGCTATCGCCCGTAAAACAGGCGGATAAACGGGCGCTCCTGCGCCGGGCTTACATCGACCTCATCGGACTTCCCCCCACGCCGGAGCAGGTGGACGCATTTCTCTCCGACAATTCTCCGGACGCTTTCGCAAAGGTAGTGGATAAGCTGCTGGCGTCTTCCCAATACGGTGAGCGCTGGGCTCGTCACTGGATGGACGTCGCCCGTTACGCTGATGGCAGCGGTCGTGCCGATCGCCGGCCCGTGTTTCTGGGATACGGCATGACCCGAGATGGGTACGCCAATACCTGGCGCTACCGCGACTGGCTGATCGACGCGATCAACCAGGATATGCCGTACGACCAGTTCGTGAAGGCGCAGATTGCCGCTGACCTGATGCCGGAAAAGGACCGTGCAAAGCTGCTGCCAGCTCTCGGCTTCTTCGGCATCGGTCCGTGGTTCACCGGTGACGATGTAGTCTTCGTGGAAGCCCGGGCCAACGAACGCGACGACAAGATCGATGCGCTGACCAAGGGTTTCCTTGGTCTTACGGTGACGTGCGCCCGGTGCCACAACCATAAGTACGACCCGATTTCACAAAAAGATTACTACTCGTTAGCCGGTGTTTTCCAGAGTTCCGGATATTGGGAATATAACCTGAGTCCGGAAAAAGAAGTCGGGGCGTACCAGGCGCAGCGGAAGAAGGTGAAAGCCGCGGAGACTTCCCTTCAGGAGTATGCGGACAACGCGGCGCTGCGCGTGGCGGACACCCTGGCCCGGCAGATCCCCGAGTACGTGATGACGGTACGGAAAGCGGTTCTGAGTAAGACCGTCACGGCTGATCTGAACCAGGTGGCCGAAGCCGAGAAACTCGATCCGGAAGTCTTCGGCCGATGGTACAAGTACCTTACCGCCGCCGAGAAACTGCATCCTTACCTGAAGAGTTGGGGTTCGATTATGGCAAAGGGCGGGGGAACCGATGCCGAGGCTCACAAGGCGGCCGAAGAGTTCCGCGACCTGGTGCTGAAGGTAATTCCTGAGAAGAAGGCTGTGATTGCATCGAACCAGGAGATGGTCCGCGACTATAAACCAGACCCCAACGAAGCCACCGCCCTTTTACCGGGCGATCTGATGCAGTTCGAATTGTTCCAGTACAAGCAGCAGATGGTGCAAAAGGTGATGGACACTAATCACTTCTATGTCTGGCTGGACGTGGTGCAGGGCGAAGACGACCAGTCTTATGTGAGGAAGGACGGCATTTTCGAGTTCAAGGGCAAGAACCTTCTCCGGTTCCTCACGGCGGACGAGAAGACGAAGCTGGATTCGATGCAGGCGGAAATCGCCACTCTTACCAGGGCGATGCCGAAAGAATACCCGTATGTAATGGGGCTGAAGGACGAAGAAAAGCCGCAGAACACGAAATTGAATATCCGCGGGAATGCCCACGCTCTGGGTGAAGAAGTCCCGCGCGGATTTCCGGCAATTCTGGCGAAAACCGAGGGCGATCCGATGGCGTTCCAGCACGGCAGCGGCCGCATGGAGCTGGCGGACGCGATCGTCAGCCATCCGCTTTCCGCGAGGGTGATGGTGAACCGCATCTGGCAGCATCATTTCGGACGCGGCATCGTGGATACGCCAAGCAACTTTGGCGTGGCCGGCGAGAGGCCGACACATCCCGAGTTATTGGACTACCTCGCGTCGCGGTTCATCGAAAGCGGGTGGTCGATGAAGGCCATGCACCGCGAAATCATGAATTCCGCGGCATACCAGTTGGCATATGAGCCATCGGAAGCGAATTCCACTGCCGATCCGGACAATCGCCTCCTTTGGCGCGCCAACTTCCGGCGCATGGATGTGGAGACGCTGCGCGATTCATTGCTTTCGGTGACCGGGATGCTGGACGAGCGTGGCGGAGGCGTGCCGCAGCCCGTGAACAATCCCAACTCGAAAAAGCGAACCATCTACACGCGTGTGTCCCGCACTCCCGATAACTTCCTGACGTTGTTCGACTATCCGGATCCGAATATTACATCAGAACAGAGGAGCAATACCAACGTTCCCACGCAGGGACTGTTTTTCCTGAACAGCGACCTCGTGCAGCGCCAGGCAGATGCCCTCGTGGCCCGCCTGGGGCCGGAACCGGTAACGGTTGACGAAAAGGCCGCCCGTATTCAGAACGCTTACCGGCAGGTTTTCGAACGTCAGGCAACACAGGCCGAAGTGCAGCGTGGTCTGCAGTTCCTGAAGAAGGCGGATGAGTTGTTCCAGGCCGCTCCGGCGGAACCCGCAAGGCCCCAGACAGCCAGCGCCACGACACCGGCCCGCAGAGGGAGGGCTGCGGCAGCGGCAGCTGACGGCGACGATGAGGACGCCCCTCCACCGCCAGCCGCGCCGCCGACCAGGATGACACCTTGGCAGCAGTACGCGCAGGCGCTGTTGAGCGCGGGCGAATTTTATTACCTGAACTGAGGGAGACAGATGAGACGCGGACTGAATTTGCCACCACTTACCCGCCGGGAGGCACTGAACCGGTTTGCCTCGGGATTCGGTATGGCAGGATTTGCGGCCGCCGGACAACCGTTATTGGCCGAGACCCTGGGAAATCAGGCCCAAGGCAACCCATGGACTCCCAAAGCGCCGCACTTTGCCGCAAGGGCCAAACATGTGATTGTCGTCTTCCTGCAGGGCGGCCTTTCCCAGGTGGATTCGTTCGATTACAAGCCCATGCTGGACAAGTACGACGGCAAGCCGCTGCCCTATGAAACACCGCGCACAGAATTCGCCACCGGCAATCTGATGCGCTCACCGTTCAGCTTTAAGAAGTACGGCAAGAGCGGCATTGAGGT
>JAUZEU010000651.1 GCA_030838885.1 Bryobacterales bacterium
CTGGCAGAGCCTGGGCCGACCGAGCCCGGGCCGAGGGAGACAGGCTGGGCGGCAAGATGCAGGCTGGATACAAGGGTGTACGTCGCGATCGCCGTGAAGGACTTTAGATTCATGGGCTTCCTACTTAGTGTAATGTCCAAAGAGTTATGTTGCGGACTCTTGAGCGTTTGCGGCTGCCCGTGATCGGCGCGCCGTTGTTTACCATATCTCATCCGGAACTTGTGATTGCACAGTGTACTGCCGGTATTGTGGGCGCGTTCCCTGCCCTGAATGCGCGGCCCGCAACGATGCTGGATGAATGGCTGCATCGCATTACAGAGGAATTGGCTGCCTGGGACAAGGCGCATCCGGAGCGGCCCGCCGCACCCTTCGCGGTGAATCAGATCGTGCATAAGAGCAACACGCGGCTGGAGCAGGATCTGGAATTGTGCGTGAAATGGCGGGTGCCCATCAGCATCACTTCTTTAGGCGCGCGCGAGGACGTAAACCAGGCGGTGCACAGTTATGGTGGCGTTACCCTGCACGACGTGATCAACGACCGGTTCGCGCATAAAGCAATCGAGAAGGGGGCGGATGGCTTGATCGCTGTGGCGGCGGGCGCGGGTGGCCATGCGGGAACACTCTCGCCGTTTGCTTTAATGCAGGAGATTCGGGCGTGGTTCAAAGGACCGGTGGCGCTTTCGGGCGCGATTGCGAGCGGACGTTCCATTCTGGCTGCGCTGGCGATGGGCGCGGATTTCGCTTACATCGGGTCAGCATTCATTGCCACCAGGGAAGCGAATGCCGAGGAAGCTTATAAGGAGATGATTGTCGGTTGTGACGGCGGGGATATTGTCTACACGGACCTGTTTACGGGAGTGTATGGCAACTATCTCAAGCCGTCGGTTTCAAAGGCCGGACTGGATCCGGAGAAGCTGCCAAAGAGCGACCATGCAGCGATGGATTTTGGGGCCGGCGGAGATTCGGCGACCAAAGCATGGCGGGATATCTGGGGATGCGGCCAGGGCATCGGCGCGATTCATGATGTGCCGGCCGCAGCCGAACTGATTGGGCGATTGGAAGGTGAGTATCGCGCGGCTTTCGATGACCTCGCGCTGAAGAACCCGTTCAGAACTGCGTCAGGCTGAGCACGTTGCCATCGGGATCGCGGAACCATGCAATCTGCGCTCCGCCGGGAGCCCGCCAGATTCCGTTTGCATCCTGATTCATGCCTTCATAACGGGAAAACTCAACGCCCTTTGACTGCAGCTCCTGGATGCTGGCCGCAATGTCGGGTACCTCCCAGCCGAGCACGGTGTGCTTCGCCGGGGTTAACTCATTCGAAATCGAAACACGGAGAGAAGTTCCGTTCGCGTCGAATACGAGTGCGAACGAGTGCTCTTCGACGAGGTTCAGACCGAGAGTGTCACGATAGAAGGGCCTTGCACGATTCGGATCGGTCGTGCAAACGAACGCCATGATGTTGCGATTTCCAAGCATAGATGTCACCCTCTGGCGTAGGCGCGAAATGAAACTGACACCCGTTCTGATTGTAGATGAAATCGAAAAATCACTGCTCTTCTGGGTGGACCGGATCGGTTTCACGAAGACTGCCGAAATGCCGGAAGGCGACAAGGCGATTCCGGCACCGTTAACTTCTTTATCGAAGAGGACAGTTTCGAGGACATCGTGAAGCGACTGGAAGGCTATCCGATCGTCATGCCGGAACGGACGACTTCCTACGGAATGAGGGAGATCGGCTTGCGGGATCCCGCAGGCAACGGCGCTATATTCGCGGCTCGGATCCCACAACAGGCGCGTTAACACTTTGGCGCGGCGCCCCGTCTCATCTACGAAATCGAACTCAACACGATTTCGGAAAAGGGAGACGATCCATGCTAAGAATTATGACGGCCGCCATAGCGGTCTGCCTTTCTGCGGCCCCGCTGTTCGCTGGCGCCCTGGTGCTGGAAGTCGGCAATCCGAAGGCGAACGCGGAAGCCTCGGCGAAGAACGCGGTGGTGGTCGCGCGCATTACCGCCTGCAAATCCCCGGAAAAGACTACGGTCACCGCGACTGCTGAAAGTATCTCCGGCGGCAAGCGGGTCAGCATACCTTTGAAAGTTGCCAACCTGTCCACGCCGGGAACGTTCGCGGTTACCCGTGAATGGCCTAAAGAAGGCACGTGGGCGATCGTACTGGTGGCGACCAATCCCGATTACAAAGACTACGCAACAAGTGTGCTTGTGCCGGTCCGGAATGACAGCTTCAGCTGGGCGACCGTCAAGCATGTATTTCACCGGCCAACCGCGGAAGACATTGACGCCGCGCTGGCGCACAATGGTCTCTGAACCGGAACAGTGCTGCTGATCACTGAGTCGCGCGAGTCGAGCAAGTCGACCAAAGACGAAGCCGCGCTGGTCCGTGCCGCACAGGCGGGCGACCGGGCTGCGTTTGGCGAGATCTACCACCAGTTCGCCCGCATGATTCACGGAATTCTGTTGGCGCATGTGCGGTACTCCGACGCCGAAGATCTGATGCAGGACGTTTTTGTCCGCGCCTTACAACGATTACCAGCGCTGCGGGAAACCGGGGCGCTGGGCGGCTGGCTGGCGTCCATCGCGCGGCATGCTGCCTTCGATCATCACAAGCGAATTCGCTTGCTGGATGCGCTTCCGGAGAAACTGGCGGGAGGCGGGCGTCCCGATTGCGAGGCGTTTGAGGTTTTAGGAATGATCCAGACCCTGCCGGAAAGCTATCGCGAGACGCTGGTGCTGCGGCTGGTGGAAAGCATGACGGGCCCGGAGATTGCCGCGCGAACGGGCATGACGGCGGAATCAGTCCGGGTCAACCTTTGCCGGGGGATGAAGCTGCTGCGGGCAAAACTGGAACAAAGGGCAAAGTCATGAGTGAGGAATACCTTTGGAATCGCGAGGGCGAGCCCGATGAGGAGGACGCCGAAGTTGTCCGTCTGGAAAATCTGCTGAAGCCGCTGCAATATCAGGGCGTCGCGGTTCCTCTTCGAAAGAGACCCCCTGTGTGGCGCTGGCTGGCTATTGCGGCCGTGCTTCTTCTCAGCCTGGGTCTGATTCCGCTGCCGTGGCACAGGGCACCGCTGTCGGACTGGCAGCTTGCCAACGGCAGGCGGCTGCGGGACGGGCAACTCGTGGAAACAGGTTCTTCGAAGAGTTCTGCTATTGAATCGCAGTCCACCGGCCATGTGGATATTGACCCGGGGTCA
The DNA here is from genome assembly GCA_030838885.1 of Bryobacterales bacterium. Lineage (GTDB taxonomy): Bacteria > Acidobacteriota > Terriglobia > Bryobacterales > Bryobacteraceae > BOG-234. The sequence goes on from JAUZEU010000651.1 coordinate 3,221, forward strand.
CGCCTGCGCCTAATTGCCTCAACGGAGAACGCGCAGCGTTTTGATCTGGAACACGGAACGATTCACGCCCTGATTTGGGCGCCGCCGGGCCGGTTCATGGTGGATACGCCGTCCGCAAAGACCATCGATCTCGGCTGCCGGTACACGCTACATATGGAGCGCGATGGCACGGGTCTGTTGAGCGTTGAGACCGGATGGGTGGCCTTTGAGTGGCAGAAGCGCGAGTCGTTCATTCCGGCTGGCGCGGCGTGCGTCACCAGACCCAAACTGGGGCCGGGAACTCCCTGGTTTTCGGATGCGCCCGAAGCACTGAAGAACGCACTGGATGCGTTCGACCGAACGTCGGATCACCCGTCTCTGGCAGCCGCCCTGGAGTCGGTACGTGAGCGGGATGCGCTTACAGTCTGGCACCTGATGGTGCGGACCCAGGGTCCTGATCGTGCACAGGTTTTCGACCGTTTCGCGCGACTGGTGAACCTGCCGGCGAACGTTTCACGAGAAGCAGTGCTGCGCGGTGACGCGGAAGCTCTCGACGGAGCCTGGAACGCCCTGGAACTCGGCTCGACGGGCTGGTGGCGGGAGTGGAAACGGAAGTGGTGAGGGGCAGCCGTTACGAGAGCACGATCTCATTCGACTGGAGCGTCACACCGGCAGCGGGTTCCGAAGACGCTTTCACCGCATGTCTTGTACCCGGCCGCACCCTGAAAATCGATCCCAGGGGAACTTCTGTTTCATTCAGCGCGCCGGGTGCCAGCGTCACGCTGCTTGGTTCTTTTCTGTTTTCCGGTTTGGCGAGTGCCCGGCCAAACGGTGTGAGCGGGGCCGGGGATCCGTCAGGCATTCGTACGTCGAACTGATAAAACCCAAGCCAGCCTGGAACGATAAGAGTCCGGGGCTCCTGGCCAACATTTCGGATCACCACGGACACGCTCGCCAAAGCAGCCGGA
>JAUZEU010000661.1 GCA_030838885.1 Bryobacterales bacterium
TGGAATTTTACGAGCGCGGCGAACTGGGCGGGCAGATCGATAACTGGTGCGGACCCTCGCCTGAGTGTCTCCTCTCCATGTGCCGCTCAGCCGGTTTTGCGCAGGCAGAGCTAAAAGACATAACGAACCGAAGGGCTTCCGTTGTCTGCGCCCGGCACTGGCCCGACCCCTGGAACGACTTTGCGCCGCCACCGGCCCACCTGAATTCCGCTGCAAACAACCGCACCTATGTTGCTTTTTTTCATCCGGATAAAGAGGAATACATCTGCTGTTACTTTAAGTCTGCCGAACCTAACCTGACGGTGGATTCCGTCTTCGTGGAAGTGGATGGGTTCGGAATTTCAAGCCTGGCGGTTTCGCAGAACGGACCTGATGCCTGGCAGGTGAACTGTCTTCGCCCGCCCGGACTGGACCCCGGCCGGCATGAGGTGCGCATTAGAGTCGGCGGCGGCCAGCGCAGCAATCCGGTTGAGATTGTCATGCTGAATTCCGATGGCGAACAGGTACCTGCACCGGCCCGGAACCTGCCGTCGGAAGCCCCGGAACTCTGCAGTGCGGAGTACCATCCTTCAGGCGACCAGCGACTCGCCGTGAACCGCGCCGGATCTTTGATCTGCTATTTTCGGTCCCCCGCGGAGGTCATCGGCGCGCCGGACCTGACCATTGAAGCCGGAAATGACCTGCTTCGGGCCGACATTCTCAGTTCCCTTGCAAACGGAGTCTGGCAGGCAAATGTGCTGCTTCGTCATCCTGTCTCCCCCGGAACCGCCGTGCGGGTACGTTTAGGTACGGGTCGATGGAGCGAAATGTGCCGCACTATATAGCTCCGAATATTTTTACAAATCAAATACAGTACCGGTACCAGTCGAGTGCAAATGCTTGTAAAGATCCAGTTATGATTCAATCTATTCCGCACCGGTACCAGGGAAATATTGAACAGAATGTGGCGATTCGGGCTTGGTTTGTTGACCGGTGCGCTCCTGCCGGTCAGCCTTCTACATGCGCAATTAACCGTAGCCGGTTACGACGGGGCCACCGCCGCGGTCTTCGCCAACGGCTTATGGCAGATCTCCGTGCCGGGTCCTCAATGGACATTTGCCGGCAACCTCGGCTCCCCCGCTGTTGCTGCGCACGTCAATAGCGGCAGTGATGCGCTTGGCGGTTACCAGGAAATCGCGTTCGATTACGCGGTGGGCGTGAGTTCGCGTACGGCGTCGGTCCGCCTCTATCAGGCACAGCCCGCAGCTGTCTTTTCCGTCTCCTGGAATAACGACGCGCCCAACACTTCACCGTTTCCGTCGATTGCCAGCTATCCTTCTACCCTCTCGCACATCACGTTTAACGGCATGTTTGCGCCCGGCAACTTCACGCATCTGCTGCCCGACAGTCCCTGGGCGTTTTTTGACCAATCCGGCAGCACCTTTATCCTGTCTCCGGCTCAGAATTTCATGACCGCTTCCACGGTACGGGGTACCGACGGGTCGGTCACGTCCGGTATCTCGGACAAGATCGCCACTCTCCCCGCCGGTTTTACTCACAAAACCCTGCTCGTGTTCGGCCACGGAATCAATAACACCTTCGACACCTGGGGACGCACTCTGACCACTCTGAAAGCGAAGAAACGCCCTTCGAACGACTCGGAACCGCTTCTTAAATCCATTAGCTACTGGACGGATAACGGCGCCACCTACTACTACAATCCGGGCGGGCCTTCGTACACTGACACCCTGGCCTCTGTTAAGCAGGAATTCGACACGAAAGGGATCCGCCTCGGTTCCCTGCAACTCGATAGCTGGTGGTATCCGAAAGGACCCGACAATAGCTGGTCGAGCCACTCCGGAATCTGGACCTACACGGCTTCCCCGGCGTTGTTCCAACCCGACCTGACGAGCTTTCAAACAGGTTTAAAAACACCTCTGGTCACCCATGCCCGCTGGATCGATGCGAACAGCCCCTACCGTTCGCAATACACGATGTCCGGCAATGTTTCCACCGATCCGAACTACTGGGAAAACGCGGCCACGTATCTGAAGGCGTCCGGTGTCGCGACTTACGAACAGGACTGGCTGGGCCTGAACGCCCATACGGACTTCAATCTGACCGACCCCGACGCCTTTCTGGGGAATATGGCAGCTGCTATGTCAAAGCACGGCATCACGATTCAGTACTGCATGGCCGACCCGAATCATTTCCTGCAATCCGTAAATTACGGCAATGTGACCACCGTACGCACCAGCCAGGACCGATTTCGGCGGGAGATCTGGTCGAATTTTTTCTATAGTTCGCGCTTCGCCTCGGCGCTCGGGCTGTGGCCCTTCACGGACGTCTTTATGAGCACGGAAACCAGCAACCTGATTGCGGCGACTTTGTCCGCCGGGCCGGTTGGCGTGGGCGATCCCATGGGCCAGCTTTCGAAAGCCAATCTGCTGAAGGCGGTGCGCCCTGACGGCGTAATCGTGAAGCCAGACGTTCCCGCCACTCCCCTCGACAGCGTGTTTCAGAACGATGCACGCGGGGTGGACGTACCCATGGTCGCGTCGACCTACACAGATTTCGGCGGGGGCTTGCGGACGTACTACATCTTCGCGTACCCGCGCGGCGCGAACCGGACGATTACAATCGATCCCTCGTCGTTCGGCATGTCGGGAGCAGCTTATCTTTACGACTCTCTGAAGGATTCCGGGCGCCTGATCGAGCGGCGTTCGGCGGTCACCTTCGATCTGACAGACGACGTTGGTTACTACGTGCTGGCCCCTGTGGGTCCCAGTGGAATTGCCTTTCTGGGCGACAAGGACCATTTCGTGACTCTGGGCAGGAAACGTATCCCCTCGCTGCTGGACGAGGGCCAGGCTGATGTGACCGTCTCGTTCGCCAACGGTGAAAGAGGCCGCACGATATTCGGCTTTTCTCCGAATCCGGTGGCCGTTTCGACCATTGCCGGCACGTACGGCGGCTTGATATGGGACGGTTCGACCCAGATTTTCACGCTCAATGTGCATCCTGTGGCGGGAACGGCCCATTTTCGGTTCCGGGCTTTGGGCACTCCGGTCAGAGTGAGTGGTTGCTTCCTGGCGTGCGCGGGTATCGCCGCAGTTCCTAAACCAACGCGCGGTCAGTAGGGCGGCTTTGCGCACGCGCTACAGGTTCGTTACAATAAAGAGTCGTACACTCATCTGAGCTCGTGACGACCTGATACCCAGACCAAAGCATGTTCGATAACCTATCCGACAAACTGCAGCGTGTTTTTAAGAACATGCGTGGTGAGGGACGCCTCACTGCCGAAAACATGGACGCGGCCCTCCGCGAAGTCCGTGTTGCCCTGCTTGAGGCCGACGTCAATTTCAAGGTCGTCAAACAGCTGATTGAGGCGGTAAAACAGCGCGCTCTCGGTCAGGAAGTTCTCCAGTCCCTCTCGCCTTACCAGCAGGTCATCGGAATTATCAATGAGGAACTGGTCAAAATCCTCGGCAGCCACGAGGCGAAGCTGCGCTTTGCCAACGAACCGCCCAGCGTTTTTCTGATTGTCGGGTTGCAGGGTTCGGGCAAAACCACCTCCACCGGCAAACTGGCCCGCTGGCTCACGAAAAACGGCCACCGGCCGCAGTTGGTTTCGGTCGATATTTACCGCCCCGCAGCGCGTAAACAGCTCGAGATCATCGCCAGAGAGAACAAACTCCCCATCTACGCGGGTACGCCGGAAGAGACCGGGGTTATCGACCTCGCCCGGTCAGCGCGCCGCGAGGCAGCCAATTCCGGTCGTGATGTGCTCCTGGTGGATACCGCCGGTCGTCTGCACATTGACGATCAGCTGATGGATGAACTGCAGCAACTCAAAACGCTGCTGAACCCTGTCGAGATCCTTTTCGTGGCGGACGCCATGACCGGACAGGACGCGGTGAAATCCGCGGACGAGTTCCACAAGAAATTAGGCATCACCGGCGTGATCCTGACGAAGATGGACGGCGATGCGCGTGGTGGCGCGGCGCTTTCCATTCGGCACGTCACAGGTCAGCCGCTCAAGTTCGTTGGTGTTGGCGAGAAATCGGACGCGTTCGAGCCTTTCCATCCCGACCGTGCGGCGTCGCGCATCCTGGGGATGGGTGACATTGTCAGCTTCGTTGAAAAGGCGCAGGAAGCCTTCGATTCGAAGCAACAGGAGGAGATGCAGCGCAAGCTGATCGACAACGAGTTCACGCTCGAAGATTTTCGCGATCAGTTGAAGTCGCTGCGGAAGCTGGGGTCTCTGGAGTCGATCCTGAAGATGATGCCGAAGGTGGGCATGATGAAGGATCTGCAGAGCATGCAGCCGGATGAAAAGGAACTGACGCGCATTGTGGCGATTATCGATTCGATGACGCCCAAAGAACGTCACAACCACATGATTATCAACGGCAGCCGCAGGCGGCGCATTGCGCGCGGCAGCGGCACGTCGGTGGAAAAAGTAAACGACCTGCTCAAGCAGTACGGGCAGGCGCGCAAAATGATGAAGAGTTTGTCCGGCAACCTGGGCTTCCTTGGCAAGAAGATGGGAAAAATGGGTGGATTGGGTAAACTGGGACTACCGGGCTTTTAGCTTTCAAGGTTTAAGGAAAATACAGATTTCAATGCTGATGATCAGACTGGCGCGTTTCGGCGCCAAAAAGAAGCCGTTTTACCGTATCGTTGTGATCCAGAAGGAACGCGCACGCGATAGCCGCAATATCGAAGTGGTGGGCCATTACAACCCGCTGACTGAACCCGCCGTCGTGAAACTGGAACACTCGCGGATTGACCACTGGACCAAAGTCGGCGCGCAGATGTCCGACACTGTCGCGAAACTGGTGAAGAACCACCCCGCAGCTGCCGTAACAGCCTGAGATGGCGGTCTGATGTTGCTGGCGCAGCCGGCAGTGTGAGATCAGGGAGGGAAGTCGATGAAACAACTGATTGAAGATATAGCGAAAGCTCTGGTCGACATCCCGGAAGAAGTAAGCGTCAATTCGGTGGAAGGCGAACAGACAACGGTTCTGGAGCTGAAGGTCGCACCCAGCGATTTGGGTAAGGTGATCGGAAAGCAGGGCCGGACTGCGCGTTCCATCCGAACGATTGTGGGAGCAGCGGGAATGAAGCTCAACCGACGGTTCACGCTGGAAATTCTTGAATAACCAATCAACAGAAGACAGCGCAGGCGAACAGGTCACCATCGCAATTCTGGGCCGTCCTCGTGGCAATCGCGGCGAGTTGACGGCCTCTTATCTTTCAAGCAAGCCCGAACGATATGCGGCGCTGAAATCCGTTACCCTAAGCGGTGGCGACGCTGCGCTTGCAGATAAGCTTTTCGATGTCGAGAAAGTTTGGGATCACGGCGGCACTCTGGTTTTGAAATTCGCGGGAGTGGACTCCATTTCCGATGCGGAAAAGCTGCGGGGAGCCGAGGTTCGGATTCTCAAAGCCGACCGCGTGGAACTGGAGCCCGGCGAGTATTTCCATTCCGATCTGGTGGGCTGCGAGGTGCGTGACCGCCTTTCAGATCGCCTGGTGGGGCATGTTACCGGCTGGGAAGAGTATGGCGGGCCGGCACTGCTCGAAATCGACGACGGTCGCCTGCTGATTCCGTTCGTGGCCGCCATTTGCACTGACATCCGGCCGGACGAGCGCGTCATACGGGTAGACCTGCCTGAAGGGTTGGAAGCCGTGAATGAAGTTCCACCTTCTAACCATCTTTCCTGAATTCTTCGAGGGGCCCTTCCGACACGGCGTCGTGGCACGCGCGGCGCAGGCAGGGTCGCTCGAACTCCTCACCCATGACCTCAGAACCTGGACGCACGATCTGCACCGGACGGTCGATGACAGGCCGTTCGGTGGCGGCGAAGGCATGCTTATGAAGCCGCAGCCGATTTTCGATGCGGTGGAAACCATCTGGCCCGAGCGCACCGAGCGGCAAAGGGTGATCCTGCTTTCGGCACAGGGGCGCAAGTTCACCCAACAGATCGCCCGCGAATATCTGCAATATGACGAACTGCTTTTCATCTGCGGCCGCTATGAGGGCGTGGACGAACGTGTTGCGGAGCGTTTGGCGGACGACGAACTCTCCATCGGCGATTATGTGCTGAGCGGGGGCGAACTGGCAGCGGCAGTGGTGATCGATGCGGTGGCGCGGTTGTTGCCTGGAGTGCTGGGAAATCAGGATTCGGCGATGAACGAGTCGTTTGAAGACGGAATTCTCGACTGCCCGCAGTGGACGCGGCCCGCGGATTTCCGCGGCTGGAAAGCCCCGGATATTCTGTTGAGCGGCAATCACGCAGAGGTTCGGAAGTGGCGCAGGCAGGCGGCTGAAGCGAAGACCAGGCGGTTGCGGCCTGACTTACTGGGCAGCTAAGACCGGTCTGTGACTGCCGTTGTAGATCTTCGCGCCAAGCATTACAGCGAGCGGATAGAGGACCAACAGCGAGAGGGTGTAGTAATGGGGCACGATGTTCCACAGGGCCACCAGCGCCGCCATCCCGGCTAACTCTCCTAAGATCACAAGTGCGATGGCGTGCTGCCGGATGTTCCGCTTCGCAATCCACGCGCAGGTCCAGCCTCCGACCACGGAGTAGATTGAACTGGTCACCAGGCTGATGATGTAGTACTTGTCAGGCTTCACAGGCAGCTGTTCAAAGCCTGGAAGAGCCAGTGCGAAGAGTTGATCCGTCGCGGTTACCAGGACTCCGATGATCACGAAGCCGAGGATGACGGCAAGTATGCTTCGGCCCATAGAGCCTCATTATATCCAGATCAGGCGGACTTGATTTCCGTCCAGAGGCGGTCGCGGTAGCGTTGCGCAGCCGCCGGCAGTGCGGGCGGCCAGACGCCACGCGCGTACACGTCGTCTGTCGGGTATAAGACCGGGTCTTTCGGCAGCAGGTGCCGGGCGGCGCCGTTCGCGGTCGCGCTGTCGGCGGCACGGGCGTTCGCGGCCGCAATGTCCGGGCGTAGCAGGAAGTTCAGGAACTCGTGGGCCAACTCATATCGGCGGCTCTCACGCAGGATGGCCGCGCAGTCGCAGTAGAGCGGGAAGCCGTCTTCCGGATAAGCGAATTCGAGTTGAGACTGAGAGCGCATCGCCTGTGCGCTGGTGGTTGACCAGAGTTGGGCAGCCAGGACGTCGCCGGCTACCAACTGGTCGCGCACCTCGGCATTCAGATAGGCGCGCAGCAGTTTCTTTTGGCTGATGGCTTCCGTGCGGGCGGCCTGTAATTGCCGCTCGTCGGTGGAGTCGAACGGGAAGCGCAGCTTCTGGAGACAGGCTCCGATGACATCCTCCGGATCGTCCAGCATCGTCATTCTGCCCATCAGCGCGGGTTCCCAGAGGGCGGTCCAGCCTCGCGGCGTAGCGGTCTGCTGTCTGTTCCATACGATGCCTGTGGCGTTCCACATGTAAGGTACGCCCCAACGCAGACCCTTATCCCAGGTTGGCTGCTGGAAGCGCCCATCGAGGTTATTAAGTGCGGGCAGGCGCCGGTGATCCAGAGTTGCAAGGAGATTGTTGCGGGCCATCGGCCCCAACCGGCTGTGCGTTGGGAAGACCACATCCCAGCCTGAATTACCGGTAATGGCTTTCGCCAGCATCTCTTCGTTACCTTCGTACGTCCCATACCGGACGCGCACGCCGCGCTCCTGCTGAAAGCGAACAATGGTCGCAGGGTCGATGTACGTCGACCAGTTGTACACGTTCAGCCGTGGGCGCGTGTCTCTGGCGCACGACACGGCAGTAGCGGCGGAGAGGAAGAAAGCCCGGCGTCTCATTGCTTCTGCAGCTTCTCAGAGACCAAAATCAGCATCCCGAAGACCACCACGATGAACGCCGAAACGGCATTGACTACCGGGCTCACACCGCGGCGCGCCATCCCGTAGATGACCATCGGCAGAGTTTCGGAATCGACGCCCGCCACCAGACTGGTTATCACGTAATCATCAAAGGATACGACAAGAGCCAGCAGGAATGCCGCGCCGACGGCGGATGCGATGGAGGGCAGTGTCACACGGAGAAATGCTCCCCATTCCGTAGCACCGAGATCCATGGCGGCTTCTTCGAGAGTCCGGTCATAGTTCCGCAGCCGGGCCGAAACCACGATGGTGACGTAGGCGATCGAAAATGCCACATGGGCAATGATCACGGTGTACAGGCCGAGTTGCAGATGCAGAAATCGGAAGGCCCACTGGAAGAGAGCCAGCAGAGAAACACCCGTCACGATTTCAGGCGTGACGAGTGACAGGTAGAGCGTTCCGGACAGAATGGGTGAGGCACGCCGCCACATGCCATAGGCTGCTGCTGTGCCGATAATTGCCGCGACTACGGAAGCAACCAGTGCAATGATGACGCTGTTGATCAGCCCTTCGCCGAGCTGGGGATCCTGGATCGCGGCGCGATACCAGCGGAGCGAGAAGCTTTCCCAGATAGTGAAGCGGCTGGCGTTGAAGCTGAACACGATCAGCACGACGAGCGGTGCGTGCAGAAACACGAGAGCGAAAGCCGAGTAAAGGGAGAGTGCGCGACTCCTCACATGAGTTCCTTCGCGATCGGGCTGCGCATCAGTGCCGCCAGCACAAGGGCGCTTGCCAACATCAGAGTAAGCGAAGCGGCGGAGCCGAATGGCCAGTCCCGCGCGGTAGTGAACTGGTTTTGAATCAGATTACCGAGCATAACGGTCTTGCCGCCACCCAGCAGAT
>JAUZEU010000693.1 GCA_030838885.1 Bryobacterales bacterium
TTCCGAAACACACGGCCCGGCGCGATCATGCGGAGCGGAGGCCCCAACTCCTCCATACCGCGCACCTGCACAGGTGACGTGTGGGTCCGGAGCAGGTGGTGTCCTTCGAGCCAAAACGTGTCCTGCATGTCGCGCGCCGGGTGGTCGGCCGGAATATTCAGCGCATCGAAATTGTAGTGCTCGGTCTCGACTTCCGGGCCATCCAGAACCGTGAAACCGAGCGAGCGGAACAGGTCTTCGATTTCCCACTGGATTTGGGTGATGGGGTGCAGACTGCCGGGACGGACCCCGGGCGCGGGCACAGTGAGATCCAGCCACTCGGCATCCAGACGGTTCGCGAGCGCTTCGCTCTCGAACCGGGATTTCAGCTGCTCGTAAGCGCCTTCCAGCGACTGTTTGGCCGTGTTGATGAACTTGCCGCGGGCAGCGCGCTCCTCGGCCGAGAGCTTCCCCATGTCCTTCGAAAGCTGCGCGAGTACGCCTTTGCGCCCGAGCACTTCCACGCGCACGGATTCCAGTTCTTCAGCCGTTGAGGAGGCTGTGATGCGCGCGAGCGCGCTGTCGAGAAGGTCCTGCATTTAAGTGTTAAGCCGCGGGTGTAACTGAAGCCGGTATGAAGGCCTGCTGCGCGCCGCCCAGTTCCCAATCGAGGTGGTTGATGTAGAAGAGCAGCAGAGATTCGTTGTAGTCCGCTTTGAAATGGTCGAAGACGCGCATCTGCCAACCTTCGGTGAGGAAGGGCTTGGCGTCGATGTCTTTTTCGAAAAATCCTTCCTGATTCGGAATCCCCAGAAAATTCAGAACCGTGGCGATCATATCCAGATGCGCGATCAGGATGGCCTGCGAAAGGTCGGTCGCAAATTCCACCTCATGCGCCTCCAGACGCTTCCAGAAGCGCGGCACTGCGCTGCGGAGGTTTTCCGTGTTGACCTTGGGAAGGTGAGTCCTGGTCTTGAAGCGCTCGTAGAGCTGGTAAGTTCGGAGTTTGCCGATGGAAATATTGCGCACGAGTTGCCGCAGGCGCTCTTCACCGAGCTGCAGAAACACGTCGGAAAGCTGCATAAGAGGCCAGCGTAGCACAGTGGGTTACAATAGCCAGTTTGGGCGAAAGTAAGGCGAATTTACCAACAGAATGAGCAATATTGTAATTTTGGGCGCGCAGTGGGGCGATGAGGGCAAGGGGAAGCTTGTCGATTTGCTGGCCGATCACTTCGATTACATTATCCGTTATCAGGGAGGCCATAATGCGGGCCACACCATCCTGATCGGCGAGCGGAAGTTTGTGCTGCGGCTGGTGCCCAGCGGGATTCTGCATCCGGGCAAGACGGCAATTATCGGGAATGGTCTGGTGGTGGATCCGCTGGCATTGCTGGAAGAGACCGAGCAGTTGCGCGCCGCGGGGGTGGACGTGGACCAGCAGTTGCGCATCAGCAACCGGGCGCAGGTTCTGCTGCCTTCGCACCGGCTGGTGGAGAAGATTTCCGAAGCGAATCCGGCCAAAGTCGCGATCGGCACAACGCTGCGGGGCATTGGTCCCTGCTATGAGGACAAAGCAGGGCGACGCGGAATTCGCATGGCCGATTTCCTGGATCGGGAGTATTTCGCGGATACCGTGCGCGGTCTGATGGCAGACCACATCACAAAAGCCCGGGCTTTCGGCATTGAAGACGGTATCGACGTGGAAGCGCTGGTCGCGCGGTATCAGGAAGCGGCGGAAAAGCTCCGCCCGCTGGTCTGCGACACGGCCTATGTGCTGGCCGGAGCCATGCGTGACGGCAAAAATCTGCTGTTTGAAGGCGCGCAGGGGACTATGCTGGATCTGGACCACGGCACCTATCCCTTCGTGACTTCTTCCAGCGCGTGCGCCGGTGGAGCTTCGACGGGCACGGGCGTGCCGCCGACGAAGATCAACGCGGTGATCGGGATTTCGAAGGCTTACATCACCCGCGTAGGCGGCGGGCCGTTTCCGACAGAAGCTCTGGATGCGCGCGGCGATCTGATTCGGAATCGCGGGCGCGAGTTCGGAAGCGTGACAGGCCGGCCGCGGCGCTGCGGATGGTTCGATGCGCCCCTGTTGAAGTATTCGGCCACGCTGAACGGCTTCGAGACGATGGTAGTCACCAAGCTGGATGTGCTGGACGAACTGGACGAGATTCCGGTTTGCGCGGGCTACAGGATCGACGGCAAAACGATTTCGGAGATGCCTGCGACGGTGCGCGAACTGGCGAAAGCGGAGCCCGTCTGGGAAATGCTGCCGGGCTGGAAGTCGTCCACTGAAGGGATCTCCGAGTGGGATAAATTGCCCAACGCCGCCCGGCAGTACGTGACGTTCCTGGAAGAGGTGACGGGCGTGGAAGCGGGCTGTATCTCGACGGGTCCGGAACGGAATCAGACCGTGCGTCGAAGCGGGTCACTCTTCGAGAAGATTACCCGGTAAAGTCGCAGCATTACTTTGGCAATGATCGTGCATTGATCTGGTGCATGAAACCTGCCGGCTTGTTCGGTTGGGTAGTATTCGCCAGCGCAGCGCTCGGTGCGCAGCCTGACGTGGCGGCGCTGGTAAAGCGATCGGTTGCGAACCATGATCGCGCGGTGCGGGAGCAGACACAGTGGCGATATAAACAGATCGACACCACTCACTCGGGTGGAGAGAAGCACGTCGAAACTTCCGAAGTGATTCCGCTTTTCGGCACGCCTTATGAGCGGCTGATTGCCAAAGACGGGCGTCCTCTATCTCCGGAGGAGCAGAAGATCGAAGAACGTAAGTACGAAAAGGCTTTCGAGAAACGGCAGAAGGAATCGCCGGCCGAGCGTGCCGCCCGCATAAAGAAGTATCACGGGCAGTGGTCATTTCTTGCTGACCTTCCTGCCGCGTACGAGTTTAAACTGCTGGGCGAGGAAGCTGTTGAGGGGCGGCCGGCGTGGATCATCGGCATGACCCCGCGCGCTGGTTTCGTTCCTTCGACATCGCGCGGTTCCATGCTGCGACATATCAGCGGGAAGCTTTGGCTCGACAAACACGATGTGCAATGGGCGAAGGCTGAAGCGCATGTCATCAATATGATTGAGATCGGATGGGTGCTGGCCCGGGTAGGGCCTGGCGCCGAGATCCGGATGGATATGACGCGGGTGGCCGAAGGACTTTGGATGCCGGCTTCGATCGATATCAATGGCAGCGCCAAGGTCCTGATGGTTCACCACAAGAACCTGAATGAGCAATTGAAGTTTTCCGACTTTGCGCGTGTCGGGCGCGATCAGGCTGTGCAGGTGACTGGAAATCACCCTCCGAAACAAGTTCGGTAGAGGTTGGTTAGCGGCCCCCGTGCGGATCCAGAGCACGAAAATTCACCGAAGCTCATCGAATTTCTCCTGATCGATACCCGGTTGTTCGAGGATGCGATAGAACAGCGGAGACCCGATTTCCCGCCCCCCGTGAAGCGGGAATGTTTCCAGCGTTCGTGTCTCCCGGTCTGGCGAGCCTTTGTGAACCCGAGTCTGCTCGCTGCGCGGCGAAACTCGTCGACTCTGGCGCTAGGCATGCACGATTTCGGTCGTGTCGGCGGGTAGCGGCTGATTGTGATCCCGATACTCTTCCGCAATATTGAAAAACAGCGGCGGGTTCAGTGATGGCATCTTCCCGGGTCGGCATGAGGGTATGGCGATTAGCGATTGGGCGGATCTCCACAACCCATCCATCGGGTTGGTTTCGATACAGTCGACTTTGTAGTCGTCGAAGTCCATCCGCCCTGTTGTAACGCCCGCTTCAATCCTGCCCTGGCGCGGACGCGGCATGGAGTATCATCATCAGCGTAGTGTTAGAGGCTGGTGACAGACTCGGCCCTTACGTGATAGTTGCTCCGCTTGGCGCCGGTGGTATGGGCGAGGTCTACCGGGCGCAGGACACACGACTCCAGCGGACTGTTGCACTCAAGGTTCTCTCGCGGGCGGCGGAACAGCGCGAGGACATTCGTCAGCGGTTCGAGCGCGAAGCGCGCCTCATTTCAAAACTCAATCACCCTCACATCTGCACTCTGTATGACATCGGCCGGCAGGACGATCTCGATTATCTTGTGATGGAGTGTCTGGTCGGCGAGACACTGGAGAGCAGAA